>CAYQFT010000119.1:0-11090 GCA_964416825.1 uncultured Porphyromonadaceae bacterium | reverse complement strand
GCCTCAGAAGACATGTACCGTCAGAGCGAAAACCAGGGCCCGCAACCCGGTGGTCCCCAGCAGGATCCGAATGCAGGTGCCGGTCAGAAACAGAAGGACCAGAACGTTACCGATGTGGATTTTGAAGAGGTAAAATAAATTCTGATTCTACGGAACCATTCAGAAGAACAGTTGTTTAAGATTAAAAATAAAACAGAATAATATATGGATAGTCTAGTTGGAAAAAAAGCACCGCATTTTAGTGCCAATGCAGTTGTAAATGGAGGTGAATTCGTCGAGAATTTTTCACTGGATCAGTTTGTAGGAAAGAAATCAGTCGTATTTTTCTTCTACCCGCTTGATTTCACCTTCGTTTGCCCCACCGAGATCCTGGCTTTTCAGGAAAAGCTTGAGGAATTCAAAAAGCGCAACGTTGAAGTTGTTGCCTGCTCCGTCGACTCTGAGTTCTCGCATTGGGCATGGCTCAATACAGAAAAGAAAAACGGTGGGATCAAAGGAGTTACCTTCCCCATTGTTGCTGACCTGACCAAATCCATCGCCTATAATTACGGTGTTCTTGCCGGTGATTATGATTACGATGAAAACGGCCAGCTCAAATTCAACGGCGCTCCGGTAGCATTCCGGGGCCTCTTCCTGATCGACAAGCAGGGAGATGTGCGTCATTGCGTAATTAACGATCTTCCGCTGGGACGGAGTGTAACCGAAGCTCTGCGCATGGTTGATGCCCTGCATCATTTTGAGGAGTACGGCGAGGTTTGCCCGGCCGACTGGCATGAAGGCGACAAGGCCATGAAAGCCACCGCCGAGGGAGTCGCCGACTACCTCAGCAAGAAATAGATACTAACATCAGTAACCCCGGGGTTTAGCCCGGGGTTATTTCCGCACTAGGTAACCCCGGGATTTAGCCCGGGGTATTTCCGCTCTAAGTAACCCCGGCCTTCAGGCCGGGGTTTTTTATCTCAGCCCTTTTTGTTGTATTTTTGCACTAAATCACACAAAATGATCCGGATACTGATATTTGTGCTGTTCGCATTCCCGTTCTCGCTCCAGGCACAGACCGATACGCTCAACCGACTGGATTCATCAGGACGAAAGAGCGGATATTGGATCTACTCCGGCTCAACAGGACAAAAGCAGTATGAGGGGTTTTTCTTTGATGGGCATCCTGTTGGTAAGTTTACCCGGTATCATCCCGGCGGAAAAGTCAGTGCACACATGGATTACGATTCCACAGGAACTCGCGTTAATGCATCGTTTTATGACACCGAGGGCAACATAAGGGCATCAGGAAGGTATCTCAACCAGCGGAAGGAAGGGCTCTGGGAATTTCTTTCAACGAAAAAAACACCGGTATACCGGATAAACTATATAAACGGACTGATTAACGGGGATGCGTGGAGGTATGATATCGAAGGGCGGCCGATGGAAAAAACCGTTTGGAAAAACAACGTGCTCGAAGGTATTCAGATTACCTTTTACCCGGAGGGCCCTGTGCAGGCCAAAATGTCCTACCGCAGCGGCATAGCCGATGGATTGTTTGAGGTTCTTTTTCCGGATGGAAAAACTGAGATCTCTGGGCTCTATACCGAAGGCACCAAATCGGGACAATGGACCTATTACAAGAGCAACGGATCGGTTGACTATGTCCTGAACTTTCGCAAAGGTAAACTCCTGAATCCAGAGGTCCTCAGCAGAATTCAGCGGGAATCCTTTGATCGGTATGAGAAAAACCAGGGGCTCCTTAAGGACCCCGCCGACTTTCTCAATAACCCCGAAGAATTGATCAAACGTTAGTCTTATCTTTACCGATATACTGAATTGTTTAAGTGATGAAAAGAATCCTGATATTACTGGTTGTTATGGCGACCGCGAGCGCATTGGCCGGTCAGACCGCGCCCGACAAATACTGGATCCGGTTTACCGATAAGGCCAACTCTCCCTATTCCATTGACCGCCCCGGGGAATATCTGTCCTCCAGGGCTCTTGAAAGGCGCGATCGTTATTCGATCCCGGTGAACAGCCAGGATCTCCCGGTGAACCCGGCTTATCTGGATTCCATCCGCAGTGCCGGAGCCGAAATCCTTACACGCTCCCGCTGGTTCAATGCGGTCACGATACAGGCAATTGACACATCTATCCTTCAGAAGATCAGAAAACTACCTTTCGTGTACCAGATCAAATCGGTTGAGCGGATCAAATCGGGCCAGCTGCAAAAGGATAAATTTGAAACCGGGCTTCAATTGGTCACCAACAACACGAGCCAGACCGATACCACCCTGCTGCGTTATGGACAGGCCACGCGACAAATCGGGATGTTAAACGGACATATACTTCACAACCAGGGCTTTCAGGGACAGGGCATGGTGATCGCCATACTCGATGGAGGATTCCGGAATGTAAATATCAATCGTGCTTTTGATTCTCTCCGACAGGATCGCCGGATTTTGGGGACCTGGGATTTTGTCAGGAACAAGCCTGTTGCCTATGATGAGCATTCTCACGGGGCTCAGGTTCTCTCAACGATGGGTGCCAACCTGAGCGGCGAGTTGGTTGGAACGGCTCCAAAAGCCTCATTTTATCTTTTGCTTACAGAGGATACAGGATCGGAGCTTATCATCGAGGAGGACAATTGGGTTGCCGGAGCGGAGTGGGCAGACAGCGCAGGGGCGGATCTGATCAATAGTTCACTGGGGTATTCAACTTTCGACAATCCTGCACAGAATCACACCTATGCTGACATGGACGGTAATACAACACGGATTACCATCGCGGCAGACATGGCTGCTGCCAGGGGGATGCTTGTGGTTAGCAGTGCAGCCAATGAGGGGAATAAACCCTGGCACTATATAACGGCACCGGCGGATGCCGACAGCATTCTGACGATCGGGTCCGTTGATTCCCTGGGAAGCTACTCATCATTCAGTTCCACCGGCCCCACTTTTGACCGGAGAATCAAGCCCAATGTGTCAGCCCAGGGATCCTGGACTGCCATTGCCGGGACTGACGGAAACATATACAGGGGAAGTGGGACCTCATTCAGTTCGCCGGTCGTTTGTGGTTTGGCAGCGTGTTTGTGGCAGATCAACCGGTCGCTCCCCCCTATGAAAATCATTGAGGCCATTCAAGCCAGTGCTACGCAGGCAAACCGCCCTGACTCCCTCCTGGGATATGGTATACCTGATTTTGGAAAGGCACTCTTCCTGATACAGGGGATGGACCCAATCCCGCTGACTGATGAGTCACTCTTCAGAATATTCCCAAATCCTTTTACTGACCGGCTCAGGGTTGATTTTTTCTCGCCGGAACGGCAGGAGATCAGTATCCAGCTGCTTACCCTTACCGGCAAAGTGATGGCCTCCCGAAAGGCAGAAGTCGGATATACCTCGGTCAATTCCATTGAGCTCAGCGAATTTCACACGCTGCCGGATGGAATGTACATTCTCCGGATTATCACCGGGAAAACGCATCATGATAAAAAGGTGATGCGGATATCGCAAAGGTAAAAATCCATCATCTTCATGACGGGCAAAGAAGCCATTGGCTTATACGAGTTAAATAACCGGATACGCGGAGTCATTGAATCCGGCATCCCTGAACCGGTTTGGATAATTGCTGAGATCAGTGACCTGACCTATAACAGGAATGGTCATTGTTATATGGAGCTCATTGAAAAAGCTCCCGACGAAGACCGGATAATGGCCCGCAGCAGGGCTACCATCTGGGCTACGACCCTCCGGATGTTACGCCCCTATTTTGAAACCACCACGGGGCAGGAACTGGCTGCCGGAATAAAAATTCTGATTAAGGTCTCTGTCGAGTTTCACGAACAGTATTCGATCAGCCTGACAATCAGAGATATTGAACCCAGCTTCACCCTCGGCGATCTGGCCCGCAGAAGACAGCAGATCATAAGGCGGTTGGAGGAGGCGGGGGTTTTCGATATGAACAAGGGAACGGAACTCGCACAGGTTCCCCAGCGCATTGCGGTAATTTCCAGTCCGACAGCTGCCGGGTATGGTGACTTTCTGGACCAGCTTCAGAACAACCCGTCGGGCTTTGTTTTTTATACCCGGCTTTTCCCTGCCATCATGCAAGGTGAAGAGACTGCGGCCTCCATAATTTCTGCTCTTGACCACATAGCCCGGTACGCCGATTTCTTTGATGCCGTAGCGATTATCAGGGGAGGTGGTTCCAAACTCGACCTCAGCAGCTTCGACCATTACGACCTCGGCTATTTTGTCACCCAGTTCCCGCTGCCGGTAATCACCGGGATCGGGCATGAACAGGATGATTCGGTACTGGACCTGGTAGCGCACACGCGATGCAAAACTCCAACAGCGGTGGCTGAATTTCTCCTCGACCATGTTGAGGCGTTTAACAGCACCCTGGATGCACTAGCCGGTGATACGGTGGACTCGGCAAGGCAATACCTCCAGGTTCAGCGCGAAAAGATCTCGCTATCTTTGCAGAGCCTAAAACTCTCATCGAGAAATTTTCGTGAGCAGAACCTTTTACGAATCTCCCAGATCATTACCCGGTTTACAACAGGGTATGGCACTTTCTTTCGTTCCCACGAGCAAAAGATCAGGCTTCTGGAGCAGGCATCGGTGCTGAACGACCCCAGGCGCCTGTTGAAACGGGGCTACACTCTGACGATCAAGGACGGCAGCATCATAAAATCAGTTACCCAGCTCAAAAAAGGTGACAGGGTTACAACGAGATTTTCCGACGGTGAAGTGCAGGCTGAAGTCAACACAATTACTAACCTTTAACAGAAACTGAAATGCTCAGACCCAGGTTCTTATCCAAGCAGGCTGAAATGGAAGCGATTATTCAGGAATCAACGGTATGCTATGTAGGCATGGCCTCCGGTGCGGATCCCTACGTTCTGCCGATGAATTTCGCTTACGATGATGGTGGTGTTTATTTACATGCCGACACTCACGGCACAAAGATTGATATCCTTAAGCAGAACCCATTGGTCTGCATTAATTTCAATACAGGTAATGAACTGTTCCACAGGCACAAGGAAGTAGGCTGCTCCTGGGGAATGAAATACAAAAGTGTTAACGTGCACGGCAAGGTCGTCTTCATTGAAGATTATGATGAAAAATACCGGATCATGAAACTGGTGATGCGAAAATATTCCGGAGAGGATTATGAATTCAGCGAGCCCTCCATCCGGAATGTTGCTGTGATGCGGATTGATATTGAAAAAATAACCGGTAAAGTTTATGGCTACTGATAAAACCACCGAATCCCCCGACGTCACCTACAGGCAGGCAATCCGGGAAATCGAGTCCATATTGGGAAAGATTGAAAAGCAGGATCTTGATGTGGATGAATTGGCTGAAAAGCTCAAACGCGTTAACGAACTCATCAGGTTATGTAAAAAGAAACTATTTACCGCCGAAAAGGAGGTTGAGAAAATCCTGAAGGAGATGGAGTTGTAAAGACGTAGAATGAGTTGGTATCGGGTTTTACTATTTTCAATACTTTTCTATCTTTACCGGCTGGAAAAACACTAACTATTTAACTAACTGATTAATAATTGAGATTCATGATGAAAGGAAAGAGTTTTGTCCGTTTGGCACTGGTGGCTGTATTTAGTCTCGGGTTTTTAGGGAATGTTGTAGCACAGGACCTTACTGAAGTTATCACCGCCTATAATAATGCACTTCAAACGATGAGGAGTGATCCGGCAGCGTCTGTTACGTCACTAAAATCCTGTATTGATTTGTGCAATAAAATAGGTGCACCCGCTGATTCAATAAAAACAGCAGCTAACTCCAAATTCGCAGAAACCTATTTCAACCTCGGCACCAAGCAGGCTGGCGCCAAGGATCTTGTAAGTGCTGTAGAGACTTTTAAACTTGCAATCCAGTTTGGAGAAAAAACCAATAACGCCGAGGTCCTCAAAAGGAGTAACGGAGCTCTTGCCCAAATCCTGTATATGCAGGCTGATGCGTCCAGAACCGCAAAAGATCTTGCAAAGGCGCAGGAACAGATCAAAATGTCACTGGCAATTGATTCAACGAACTCACGAGCATGGATTGTTCAGGCATTCATCTATCGCGACGGTGATCTGGCTGACAATTTTGAATCTGCCGTTGCGAAAGTTGAAGCTACTTCAAAAAATGCCAATGAAACAAAAATGGCCAAACAGGCTGCAGCTAAGTATTTTCTGAGTGCCGGGTCCAAGCTGGTTAACGGAAGCAAGTTTCCTGAAGCTGCTGCTGTTCTTGAAAAATCAATGAAATACGATGACACCAGCAAGGACATGCTCTTTTTTCTCTCTAAGGCCTACAACGGAATGTCCCAGTTTGACAAAGGGCTGGAAATAGCCAATAAAGGCCTTGCCCTCGAAGAAGACGTCCCTGAGAAAGAGGCAAAGTTCTGGTTTGAAGCCGGTGCAGCCTATGCTGGAAAAGGCGACAAAACCAAGGCATGCGAAGCTTACAAAAAAGCCATGTTCGGTCAGTTTGCCGAAAATGCAAAGTATGAGATAGAGGTTACCCTTAAGTGTGGCAAGTAATCCGCATTGAACAGATCCATCCTTTTTCTTTTCCTGTTTGCTCTTGGAGCATTGACCCCTGTTCAAGCGCAGGTGGTCAGGGTTGCCTGCGTGGGTAATTCATAACCTATGGTGCCGGGATCGGCAACAGGGAAAGGATGTCCTACCCCGCCCAGCTGCAAGCCTGGCTGGGACAGCGATATGAGGTCAGGAATTTCGGCGTTTCCGGAGCAACACTGCTGAAGAAAGGAGACAGGCCCTACTGGCAGGAACCCGAGTTCAATCAGGTTCTGGACTATAACCCCGATATCATCATCATCAAGCTGGGCACCAATGACTCCAAACCGCAAAACTGGAAGTTTGCTGATGAATTCGAGCAGGATTACCTCGACCTGATCGCCCGGTACAGGAGTCTTCCGGCCAAGCCGCGAATCATTCTTGCTTTACCCGTTCCCGTTTTTGTCCCCATCAAATGGGGAATCCGGGATTCGGTCGTCAGGGATCAGGTCATACCAAAAATCAAGAGTGTGGCGAAAACTGCAAAGCTTCAGTCCATCGACCTATATAACCCGCTCCTACCCTACAAATATGCCTTCCCGGATGATGTTCATCCCAATTCGATCGGGGCATCCTTCATGGTTGAGGAGATTTACCGGGCACTTTTCCACCGCGATAAAGTGCATAGTTCTGGCTACCTGAATACTGCAATCCTGGCGGCTCCCGGGGCCGAATGCCGTGGAGCTGCCGCCGGCTGGGGAGAGGGCAAAGACTGGTACAGCCAGTTTGATGCGATCAATGCGTTAGGGAAATCCTTAAAGCCCGATGTGGTTCTTCTGGGTAATTCCATAACCCAGGGCTGGGGCGGTGACGGCCGAACCGTCTGGTCGGTCGCACCCGAGATCTGGGAATCACGGCTTAAACCTCTCAATGCAGCTAATTTTGGCATTTCTGGCGACCGAACCCAGCACATTCTCTGGCGTGTCCTCAATGGAAATTTTGATGACATAAAGCCAGAAGTAGTTGTTCTGGAAATCGGGGTAAACAACTTCCCCTATCATACTGCAGGAGAGATCTCAGAAGGCATTAAAGCCATCGTAAAAGCATTACTCAAAAAGCTGCCGGAAACAAAGATCCTGCTCTACGGACCTCTGCCGACAGGTAAAGATAATCTGGATCCTAACCGGAAGAAATACCTCGAAATCCACAAGATCATCCGGGAACTCGCTAACGGAAAGAATGTTATTTACGAATCTCTCAATAAGCAGTTCATTCATCCCGACGGATCGTTGATTGAAGGACTGATGTCGTCTGATGCCATCCATCTCACCCAAGCGGGATATGCTGCCTGGGCTGATGCGTTGATTCCCGAGATAACCAAGTATATCAGAAAAAAATAGACCCCGATATGATACGCCGGCTGACTTTGATCTTCCTCGTCCTCTCCATGCTGATGCCGCTAAGGGCCCAGGAAACAGAAAAAAGCGACATCCGTCCGGTACAGTTTTTCCTCGGCATTCAGCCCGACATAGAGGTAATTCCATTTGATGAGTTCAGGTCCGCCTTCAATATTAATATTCTGCCTCTCACTCTCGAATATGCCATCGACCGGCACTGGGGAATACGCATCCATTCCATCTGGAGCATCCAGGTTAGGCCTGAATTTCCGACGGTAATATCGGGCATTGGGGCCGAGATCAGCGTGCCCTATTATTTTCCATTGAAAAACAGCGAGGAAGGCCAGCGTGGATTCTATGCCGCTGCTGTACTTATCCCCGAGTACCGCCCCCTCAACGATTTCTATTCGTTTGGGCTTGCTGCTGAGGCCGGCTATGCTTTTCTCTTCAGCAACAGGTTTAGCGTGGCGATCGCAGGTCAGGCAGGAATGACACTGCAGAAGGATCCCGATAATCCATACATGCGGATCATGCCCTTCTACGCCCCAAGGCTCTCGCTGGGCTTTTGGTTCTGATTTCAGAATGAGGCGGTTAAGCCCGTAAAGAAATGAATACCCGCCTGCGGGAAATATCCATCCATTTTCCCTCGGGTTCCTTCGTAGAAATAGCTGTAAACCCAGGCATTGGTCTCATACTGCTCATTGAGCAGGTTGTTGACCTGCAAAAACAGGGAAAGCTCCTTAAAGCCTTTCGGATGCAGTGACCAGGATATCATCAGGTTATTGACCCAATAGGGATCGAGCATTCTTTCAGCAGAAGATGTATTATCGGTAAACTGTCTGCCAACAAACCGCGAATCAAGGCTAAACCGGAGATCCTTGAAAACCAGCCAGGTAAGCCGGCTGGCTGAAATCAGGGATGGAGAGAATGCTATATCCGTGGTTCCTAAATAAAACTCTTTCTGTTCTCCGGAATCCCAATCATCCACATATTCAGTAAACTCTTTGATCTTGTTCGCGCTAACCGTCAGATTGGTTTCCACCCTGATCCGTTTTAAGGGCTGCCATGTGCCGCACAACTCGATGCCGGTGCGAAAGCTCTCCGGAATATTTATCATAACCGGAGCCCCCACATCGTTAATCCGACCGGTTAGAACCAGCTGGTCGGTATAGTCCATCCAATAGAGGTTAACGGAACCCGATAAGGGACCTGACCCGGATTCAAACCCGGCTTCAAGATCGCGGAGCTGTTCCGGGCGGATAATTTCTCCTGGCCGGGCATCGGTAAAATTGCTCCGCTTTGGCTCCCTGTTGGCAATGCCATAGCTGATAAATGCCCGGGAAACCTTATTGATCCGGAAGTTAATGCCCGCTTTCGGATTAAAAAAATTGAACAGGTGGCTTTGGCTGATGTCCCGCAGGTCGTCGTCATTTCCTTCGATTGAATAACGGATCAGGCGGTACTGGAGATCAGCAAAAAGATCAATATGGTCTGTTAATGCCATCCCGGCCTTAAGAAACTGATTCACGTCCAGCTTTTCACCATTGCTGAAATAGTATTGATGATCCGGAGCCGCGGATGAAGCCAGCCTTGACCAGATGACACGGCCAAAATGGTCGCCGGAATAGTTACTGATTCCTCCCCCATACGTCAAATCCAGCCGGTTACCCTGGTGGTTAACAGAGTAGACGGCTCCATAGAACTGGTTATCAAGCCATTTTCTTCTTACAAGATCGGTTTCATTAAGTGTATCCATTCCGATAACGACCGGCTGCATCAAATAATCAGCGAGGTTTTCACCCTCGCGGAACTGTTCATAATAACCCGCTCCTTTTGTATAATACAGGGATACATTGAGATGGAGATCGGATCGGAGCCTGCTCGTCCACTGCAGCTGGGCATGTTGCTGTTTATAGTCATCCACCTCATCTTTATAGGTATAGGGATTAAAAGTGCGTTGTGTCCCGAGCAATTCAGAGGGAACACCACCCCAGGCCTGGTAGGTTCTTTCGTATCCCGACAGCAGGGAGGCCTTAACAATGTTGCTCTTTG
This sequence comes from uncultured Porphyromonadaceae bacterium, assembly GCA_964416825.1. GTDB lineage: Bacteria > Bacteroidota > Bacteroidia > Bacteroidales > UBA12481 > UBA12481. The sequence goes on along the minus strand of CAYQFT010000119.1, from coordinate 1,130 downwards.
AAAAATAGCCGCCTGATACGCTCATTGAGTTCAGGTCGGCAAAGGCACGATCGATAAATCCGTCGGTGTGGATCCGGGAAAACCGGGTATCCACATTCCAGTGGCCGTTGATCAGTCCGGTACCGGCTGACACACTGGCCCGGGAGGTATTGAAGGATCCCCCGGAAAGGCTGAGTGATGCATTCGGCAGGTTATTAACTGAAGTGGTTTGAAGATTAATGTTGGCCCCGAATGATGCGGCTCCCTGGGTTGAGGTTCCAACACCCCGCTGAACCTGAATATTATCCGTAGATGCCATTATGTCCGGAATATCGACCCAGTAAACCTCATGGGATTCACTGTCATTGAAGGGAACCCCGTTAAGGGTCACATTGATCCGGGTAGGATCGGTTCCCCGGATCCGGATACCCGAATATCCAACTCCCAGGCCGGCATCGGAAGTGACGGTTACCGAAGGCGTGGCAGCCAGAAGGTAAGGAATATCCTGTATTTGAGAGGCATTCCGGATGTCCTCTTTCGTGATTGCCGACCAGGCAACCGGAGCATTTTTACCGGCCCGGGTAGCCCTGACAGTTACTTCTTCTGCCAGGATTGAAGCCGGAAGGAGTCTGATCGTGAGGTTGGCGGAAGATGACAGATTGACCTGAACGACCTGGAATTCATATCCCATGTAGGAAAAGGTGAGTTCGCACGTACCGGGTTTGAGGCCGGTTATCGAAAATCGGCCCTCATCCCCCGAAGAAACCCCGATAAGTGAATTTGAAATTCGCACATTTGCCCCGATAAGAGGCGTACCTGATTCATCAGTTATTGTCCCGGTTATACTTAATTGTGCTTTTGCAGCCAGGACGATGAAACAGGATACTGCCAAAACAGCCATCCTTTTATACATCGTTTTACAATTAAAACCGGCCAAAGTCCCCGTGGCCATTCTCCCTTCGCCGGCATTATCCGGATCAGGTACTAAGGGTATGATCTCAGCCCGTTGTTTTCAGGCACCCCCTTAGAGGACCAGGCAAAGATAATAAAAATGACCGATGACGGATGACGGATGACCGATGACGGATGACGGATGACGGATGACCGATGACCGATGACCGATGACCGATTACCACAGAACGATGACCGAT
>CAYQFT010000118.1:0-11176 GCA_964416825.1 uncultured Porphyromonadaceae bacterium | reverse complement strand
TTACCGTACTGGATAAGAAAACGGGAAAAGAACTGTGGAAAATGGACCGCGAGGAAGGAACCTCATGGGCTTCTCCCCTGGTTCTGGAAGTGGATGGCAAAGTCCAGGTTATAACGGCCGCAACCAAGAAAGTCCGGAGTTACGATCTGGAAACCGGAGCAATCATCTGGGAATGCACCGGCCTCACCCGTAACGTTATCCCCAATCCGGTTTATGGTGACGGTATTCTTTATGTGATGAGCGGATACCGCGGCAATGCACTGATGGCCAAGGGGATATTACGGGAACCGATGTAATCTTGTGGAGTTATAACCAGGACACCCCGTATACCCCGTCTCCGGTTCTTATGGATGGGATGCTCTTTTTCCTGCGGGCCAATAATGGCGAAATCACCTGCCTCGACGCTAAAACCGGCGCGGTCCTTTACAGCAAACAAAAACTCGAAGGAATCACCAACACCTACTCGTCACCCACAGGTGCACCCGGCCTGATTTTTATAGCAGGAGACAAGATTGTCAGCGTCATCGAAGCCGGAGCAACATTCAAACCATTAGCAACGAACACCCTTGATGATGTATTTGAAGCTTCACCCGTAATTATCGGCGACCAACTCCTTCTCCGCGGATCCAAATACCTGTACTGTATCGGAAAATAACCCCCTCACCCTCTTAAAGTCTTACCGTCTTAAAGTCTTACAGTCTTACAGTCTCTCAGTCTCTTGGTCTCTCGGTCTCTCAGTCTCTAAGTCCCTCAGTCCCTCTTCGGCACCTGCGTGACAAACCCCGCAATCTTACTGCTAAGGCGGTAAGCCTCGGCTTCAGACGAGGTTTTAAACCGGCCCACCACGTACTTGTACCAGCCATCCTTCAAGAACCAGTACACCTCATCGGTCAGGCTGAACTTCTCCTTGAAGTCGGCGGGCATAACGAAGGTTTTTGAAGCGGCTATCTGAATGGCATAAACCGGATCCTTAGCCAGATCCTGAACTTTCACCTCTGGTTCCTTTTTGACCTCAATCGGCAGGGTATCCTTGAGGATCACCTGTTGAACCGTATCTCTTTTGGGCTCTGATGGAATCGAATCCTTTTTACTAACAGCTTCGGGTTTGTTTAGAACGGTTGTGTCCTGCCTGTTTGATCTCAGTATGAATTCCAGCCCGTCAGCTACATCACCATCAATGCTTTTCTGGATCGTGAAAGGTATTCCATCGGGGGTATTGCTGAGATACAGTTTTTTAAGCTGGCCCCCATCTATCTGGGCGATGTAGTCTCCGGGCGCCAATCCCAGGTAACTGAAATACCCGTCCGATTCTGTTAGGGTTCTGGCCGCCCTGGTTGAATCAGGCCGCATGATATCAACGATGATCCGCCCCAGGCCCTTAACTGTACCCATCGTGTTGATTACCACTGTCCCTGAAACTTCTCCAGCCACCACTACCGGCAATTCAATCCTTTTGAACTGGTTCGGATCCACAGCCACGCTCAGATTTTTCAGATTGATCTGCCATGCAATGTTATCGAAACTGTTCTGGTCTATCTCGACAAAGTAATTAGTATAAGGCTCAAGATCGAAAATCCTGACCAGAGTATCCCTTTGGCTCTGTTCCGTGCGGCCACCGTTTATACTGATATTGAGCCCTGGTATCCGGCGTTCGTCGGGGTCCTGTCGGCCATTTCTGTTCATGTCAAGGAAAGGTATCAAAACAATGCCACCCCGCCCGACACTGGTGCGGTTGGTTGCACCGGCGTAATGGGTTTTTCCGTCAAACAACAAGCTCCCCCGTGCGGTCTGCATAAAGGTGGTGATGTCACTGCTGCGGCGAACCTGGAAAACAGACTGGGCGAAATTAAAATCGTACCGGAATCCCCCCTGAATGCTTTGCACCCCCGTCTTGAAATTCATTTCATAGGACAGGCTCAGGAAGCCGCTTCGGGAAAACTGCTTTTCAATCTCAGCCTTAGCCAGGGTTATCCGCCGGCCCGTGTATTCATACTGCAGCTGAGGCCTGACAATGAACCGGCCGGGAAACCGGAACCCAAGGGTCAGGTTGCTGTACACATAGGGATTTACCTGGCTTGCAATCACTGCATAGGTTGTCAGGTTGGTGCTGACTTTCAGGATAATCCCCGACATCAGCCACTCCGCTGTGGTAAACTGGGTCGATGGCAAAACAATCTGGTTCAGGGTCAGCCGGGTGAAAGCCGCAAAGTTCTTGCCCCGGATCGGCAGGGTTATGATCGCCTTTCGTTCCTCCAGATAGTTGTAGTTTATCGCCATCTGGTTCTTGTCATACCGGGTATAATTCAGTTCAATCTGGAAATTTGAAGCCGTGCGGTAATTAAGTATGCCTCTGGCCCTGACCCCGTATGTATAGTCACCCAAAAAGAGCAGGCCGGATCCTAATCGAACAGAAGTATTGACAAACGGCATAAACTTCCCGGATGCAACCGATGACAGGTATTCCATTCCGCCTCCGACAGTTACCCTTGGGGCAAGGCCGTAATTGGCGCTGGCCCGTGAAAAAATGCTGTGAAGACTGTCTTCCACCATACCGGCACTGACCGTATATTGAAACTCTTTCTGCGGCAGGAAATTATAAGGAACGCTGATGTTCTGCTGCACCGATCGCTCCTCACCCCACGGGCCATAAAAACGCAGGAGCACCTGGGTATTTCCGTACATCAGAGGAACCTCGAAAGTATAAAATCCTGATGCATCAGCCTTCACATGATCAACGAGGACATTGTTCACATATAACTCGACTGCCCATCCGGGCTCCGTTTTATCGCTGAGTGTGTAGGTCCCGAATGACCTTCTGTAAATGGTCGGAGCATTGGTGATCTGGGCGCCAACCACCGGAACAAAGATCGAAGAGACTGCCTGATGATTGATTTTTCCGACCATCAGCTGCCGGAGCGCCCTGTTATCGTTGTTAACCAGCCGCCAGATATAGTGCTGCTCCCTCTCCTGGAATTTTTCACCCACGTTATAATTTAACCCGATATTTGTCTCCCCGCCGGCGACAACAGCTCCAAGGGCAAGGTTTAAACGGGTCTGCGTCGCCCCGCCCAACTCCTGGGATGCCACGGCCGACCAGTCGGCCATGCCGAAACGGAACCTGGGATAGGAACGGCCTATCAGGGTGTCGGCCTCACCTGCGCCCTTCATTTTGCTGATGTTGTTTCGCATGAATTCCTGGCGCATTTCCCGGATGGCCGGAAGCTCTATGGTAGTGTTGAGATTAACCGACAAGCTCCTGAAATTGAAATCACACGTAAGGCCGAACACCTCTCCGAAGAATTCAGATCGAAGAAACAACCCGGTCTCTGTCCGGATAAGGTCTTCTTCCTTGAGTGAAGTAATCTTCCGATTGTAATCTATCCGTTTGTTGACCTGGTCAATGACGTAAGGAGCCTCGGGATTAATGAAAAAGCCTGAGACTGAGTCCAGCGAAGCGGATGACTGGTTGCGTATTTTAAGAAAATCAAACAGTTCGGCAACCGGCAGGTAAAGATGCTGCTTATAATAGACGGCTGGCATCTCGATCCCGCCGATTCGCTGTACCATGAGAAATACGGAAATTTCTTCATACTCGCTCTGCTCCTGGGCGGCAACCCTGACCGGGCTTGCCAGCCAGTGGCAAATGATGAAGAAAGCCAGCAGGCTGGCCCGTGATCTCATGATCGGCTGGTTCGTTATAAATTTATTCCTGTATCAAAGTTATCATGAAAGATCCGCTGTATGAACCCGGCGGGTTAGCCATGGAGCTGCCCACGCGCAAGGTCCCGCCGATTCGGATTTGTGTCCTGAGTGAAGTGGCTATCATGGGGCTTTGGGGCTCTGAATCACCGATTTCCAAAATCATCGAACCTCCGCTGCTGCCGGTGAGCACAGCATCGGGTCCGTTAAGAATGTTGATGATGGTTCCGGGCTCGGCATCCACCTCAAAAATAGCCGGACAATGCAAATAGCCCATCGAGGCAGGTATCAGATCTCCCGTTGTGGAACGCGAGCCGTCCGGAAAAACAATGACCGATCCCCCAGACATGCCCTGAAAAAAAGCGCCGAAGCTCAGGTTCTGGATCGGATAAACCTGCACCGGCCTTGGCGGCTTCTCCTGCGCGGCAGCAGGTAACCCGGCAACCAAAACCAGGAGCAGACCCAGAAGTGTTATGTAAAGGAAATTTTTCATTCAGATATGAGAATTTTTTGACTTTGCCTGGTGCCGCTTCCCACTGAGGTAACAACATACAGACCCGGTTTAAACGATCCCGATACTTCACAATAGCCAGACCCGGTAACCTCCTGGCGCCATACTATCTGTCCCAAAATATTGCTGACCTGCAAAACGCGGGTTTCATCATTTCCCAGCATCAGTTTAATAATCACAGTGTTTTGGTTAACAACTGCTATAAATCCTTCGGAAATCTCCGGTTTCTCCGGCAGGATGGTCGGGCTGAACTTCAGGAAAAACCGGCTTGCATACTCACCTGCAGGCAAGTTCACGCTGTAGTTTCGGGATAGACCCAGATCCTGATTAATCCCGGTCACCGCATCGAACAGGTAAACATGGTTGCCGGGTGGAAGAAATGCCAGCGTATCTGCATGGAGCTGAATGATGCCGCCGGTAAGGAGGCTGATACCGAGCGGAACGATGACAAGGTCATTTCCGGGCCAGGGCAAACTGTTGATTGACAGATGGATATCGCCGGAGCCGATGGAGAAAAGGCTGGGTACTTCCTCCGCCGTATTCAGCATCTTGAGCGCATCGAGTCCGGCATCAAAACCGCTGCCGGCTCGGTCATGGAAATAGATCACGGCCGGGTCGGAGGCAGCACCGGTGCCGGCTAATACCGCTGAAATCCTGATCAGGGGAAGTGAATCAGCCTGTCGGGCCTTATGATAATAGGGATTCGGCGATGTGACCCGCGCCAGATTGTTGATTCCCAAGGTACCCTGAACCGGGTAGCCTCCATCGGTAACATGCACAAAAAATCCCTGCATGGCCGGGATAATGCTTCCGGCAATTCCGTCGCTCGACACCCCGTTGATATAACTGCTGAAGGTGCCAGTATAGGGATCCGCGCTTCCTGCGTCGTAAAAATAGACCGCATTGTCGATATTGGTTCTTGTCCAACCCGCGGCAGCATCCCAATTAATCGGTGACGGGTAGGGATTGCCCACCAGATTAAAGCCACGGGTGTAAGGTTGGTTTGTATTGTAAAGGGTCAATTGCCTGGCTCCCGTAGTCAGTTCGCCGGTCAGGTCGGCAACGAAGGGTGAAGTATTGGTCCCGAACTGCGCCGCATAACCCTCAAACGGATTCAGAATGCCCCCAATGCCGGTATAGCTTACCCATCCCGATGAGGAACGGCTTTCATCATACCGGTAAAATGACGGAAAGGCTGCCGATAGGTCAAGGTCATCGGAAAATTCTCCAACCGTGGCAGAAACAAATGGGGAACTGACAAACTTATACCCGTATCCGCTTGAAAGATACCGCTGCATGGTAACTGCCCCGGCCACTCCGCCCGTACCGGATCCATCGACCAGTGCAGTCTGAGAGGCCGTGGATAATAGTGTCAATGCATTTCCACCTGTGTTGAACGAACCGGTTAAAGGGTTCAGGATGCCGAAAACCGATGTTGCCGCTGTCAGCTGAACCCCTGCCGTATTATCGATGGTGAGGTTTCTGACAGCAGACGGAAGTGCGTTCCCGGTTACCTGGGCCTGTGTGCCGTTATACACATAATGACCGCCGGTGTTAAAAGTCCTGGCAGATGTCTGTATGTTTCCCGTTGCACCGGTGGTAGTAATCCCTTCAGGAGATGCCATTTTCAGGGTAGCATTGTCACTGAGGATAAAAATACCCGGGCCCGTGACCGCTTTTCCTGAGGGACAGGTCAAGGTTCCGTTCACTGTCAGGGTTCTTCCGGCAGCCACCGGCAGGTTTGTACTCAGAGAAAGCGATGCACCCAACCCCACCTCCCAGTTGATGTAATCATTTGTCAGGGTTCCGCCGGTTTGTGAGAACTGTGATCCGGTTCCGGTAAAACGGACCGTCACGTTGCTGTTGTTCGTGTGGGTAAACACACCTCCGCTCTGCAGAAAGTTCCCTTGTATCAGCAACTCCTTAACCGCAGCTGCCGCGGATGAACAATCCAGCGTACCGCCCTGAACATCGAGATTATTGCCAATAACCAGCGACATGGAGGTGGCATCGGTCAACTGCAGCGCGCTGCTTCCGGTGGATTGAACCGTGAGATTGCCCCGCACAGTCGTCAAAGCTCCTGCAAGGTTAACCGGCACGGTTTGGCCCGTATAATTCCATGTAAAGTTGGAGAAGGATTGATTGAGTCCCGCCTGCACGGGAAGCTGGTTGCAGGCTATCATCTCGAAGGTAGAACCAGTGTCCCAATTTATGATGGGTATCGTTACCGGGTAATTTCCACCATAGGTCAAATTTTCCTGAAATAAACCCATACTGCCAACCGCCACGGTTGCGCCAGCAGGAATCTGCATTACATCATCACGGTATTCAAAAGTCCCGTTGATAAAAAGGTCTGTACCGGCACCATCGTTCAGATAGAGATAGTACCCGCTGGGGTTTACGTTCACCACTACTTTGGCCCCTGCCTCAACAATCGTCTGATCCACGGTAACCGATGCGCTTATTTCAATTGTGTAAGGACTTCTGACATAAATGTTGCCATCAGAATAGGTGGGAGGTGCCGAAGCCGCAACCCAGGCTGTACCGTTATAATACTCCCAGATTGCCGTGGTCTGCCAGGTTCCGTTTGCAATGGTCCTGAAATCTCCGCTTTGTTGCGCTTGTATCTGCAGGCTTCCAACCGGTGGATTGGCAGTCAGGTAATTTTCGAAATTGGGTGTGCCGTTGTAAGAATATACCGCAACGTGGTAGGTGGTCCCTGGCGACAAGCCTCCTGCAACGGTTACTGAGCTGCCCGTGGAGTTATAAACAACCCGGTTGCCGGTTCCGATCTCCGATCCATTGCCAAAAACGATGCTGGGAGTGTAGGTAACCCCATCCGATGGAGCTGCATCCACAGGGCCTCCGGCTTTCATCACAACCAGGCTGTACTGCCCGCTGCCGGGAGTCCAGCTGATCGTCATCTGGGTGGAGGCAATTCCTGAGAACGAAAGTCCGGTGGCCTGTGTGGCCGGTTCCTCGCTGACCGTATAAAAGCTGGCTTCCGCACTCATGGATGAACCGGCCGAATTGGTCGCATATCCCCGGTAATAGATCCGTGTTTCTGCTGGAAGGCCTGTCCGGAGATGGCTGAATGCGCCGGATTGGGTTCCTCCTTCGGCCAATTTATTGTCAGTCAGGGTAACACCGGTTGATGTACTCCAGACAGTTCCCCTTTCAATCAGGGTGGTTCCTCCGTCGGAGAGGACCGTTGCACCGAGCACGGCTGAAGTTATTCCGACTGAATTGTAAAAAGAGCTTCCCATCGTGGGAGCCGTCTGAAATTTGCCAGCCTGAAAACTGCCGAAGCCCGTGATTGCGGTGCCCTGGATTGTAGTGCTCGTTATGGTTCCGGTAACCGGATAGCTCCAGGATCCGGAAGCAAACAGGCCGGTTCTGAATGTGGCAGTGCTGGCGCCGCCATCGAGATCTCCAGGATTAGCAAAGGTAAAAACGGCACTATAGGAAGTAAATCCGGCAACGTTCGTGTTCTCAAGCGTCCAGTATCGATTGGCTGTTTGGTCGGGAATAAAAGAAGAGGTTCCGATATTCGGATGATCGGAACCAGTTGTAGAAGCCTTGATGGAACCTGAACCGGAAACCGTGCCGGAAAAAGTGAGCGTAACCGGCGTGTAATTGATTGCATCCCCGATTTCAAAAGTTTTCGTGATCCCCGCTCCGTTGGCAATCCCCTTTCTAAGGTTCCCGCTGATATATTTCCCTGCACCCGCTCCGGCGACCACCGAGCCTGATGCGAGCCCCAGTGTATTGCTTCCTGTAGAAATGATTCCTGAGGTAAAAGTCAGCGCATTCGTTGTACCGGTAATGGAAACATCTCCGGCCAGTGTTACTCCCGATGAATTGTTAACAGTCAGGTTGTTAAATGTAAATGCATCAATGGACTGTGTGGTGGTGCCATTAAAAACGAAGGTGGTATTCGTAACCACATATCCTCCTGATGTAAAATAGGCTTCAGCGGTAAAGTTGCCTCCCACATTGAAAGTCCCTCCGCTGGTAAATGTTATGCTGTTGGTATTGCGGGTTCCGCTCAGAATCAGGTTATAGTACGTGAGTGCAGGAATGGTTTGAGCCGCGGAACCGGAAAAGTTGACGGTTCCGGTTCCTGCTGTGAAGGTTCCGACTGTGCCGCTGATCGCTCCCGCGATAGTAATAGAGCTGGAACCGCAATTCAGTATTCCGTTCGTTCGGGTCCAGGTTCCTGTGAAGGTATGACTCAGACCGGCTCCGAGATTCAGGGTCCCCCCGTTGCCATTCATGGTGAAGGCACCGCCGCTGACATCATCGGCAAAGGTTGCGGTCCCCCCCGTTTTTGTCATCGAAACCAATCCTGTGGTGCTGAATCCGGCTATGCTCTGTGTGGCAGTTCCGGTCAGGGTCACCGGGGAGCTTCCCGCTGTTAGGGTACCCCCGTTGTTTATAAAGTTCCCGCTGAATGTCAGCCCAAAGTTTCCTGTAGCCAGATTTGAGCCGCTGCCAAGTGTCAAAGGGACGTTGGCATTAAAAACTTTTGCCGCATTCAGGGTAAGAATTCCGGAAGGATTTTCAATGATGACTCCGCCTGTGGCTACTGTTGTGGCCAGCCATTCTGCGCCTACCGTCCGGCTGTTGGTTGTCCGGTAGCGAAGGGTAGCAGCGGCCCCGTAGGTTGGGGTCCCCGAAATTACGGCCGTACCCTCAATGGAAAGTATACCATTAACAGTCGCCGTGCTTTCCGTTTTTGTTCCGCTTCCCGACAGGGTCAGGTTGTTGAAAACATAGTTGCCTATTGTCTGGGCAGCTCCATTATACTGAACGGTGCCGCTGCCACAGGTAAAGGTGCCTCCGGTAAAGTTACCACCAACATTAATTACACCTGCGACAGTCACAACTATTTTTGCACGGGCTGCGGCGCCTCCGAAGGCAATGTTCCCGGTGCAGTTCAGGGTTCCCGAGGCAATGGTGATCTGAGAAATCCTGTTGTTGTTATTGCCGGTAATCGAAATGCTCCCAACATTCAGGGTACCATCCCCAACTGCAAAGGTTTTGGTACGATTGTCTGATGATGGAGTGGCTATTGTCAGTGCACCGGTAACCGTGAGCATGTTGGTTCCGGCCAGGGTGACAGTCCCGTTCGCATTTCCCGTTGCAATAGAAAAGGAAGCACATCTGGCATCAGCCACATCAATGGTTACGGAGATTCCATTATTTATCGTTACGGCATTGGCCGAGGTGGGCACGGAATTCCCCCCCCAGGTGGCCGTACTGCTCCAGTTCCCGTTAACCGAGGCTGTCCGGGTTTGTCCATAGCAGGCAATAAATCCTGCAAAGAATACAGCGAAAGCCCAAAGGGGTTTAATAATCAAACCGATAGGAGTTTTGCTTTTCATTGCTTACTCTAAAATGAGATCTGCTTCGGCCAGAATTATTGGATTTACAGCAGTCTGGGTCACATATTTCAAGTGAAGCTTTCCGCTCTTATTACGGAGGTCAGGAATGTTGGCAAGATCAATCCGGAAATTGCGCAATCGGTTTGGGCAATAAACCGCAATTCCTTTAATAAAACCCACCTGGGTAACTTTGCCCTTGGCTGAAATATGGCTGATCTCCAGATCTCCGTAAACCGACATGTTTCCACTACGGTTAAAGGTCATGCTTAGGCGGGGCACGGTATCATTTATCGTTTCAAGAGTGAGGCCGGAAATAGTTACATGAGCATCTGAATCACCCACCCTGATAATTACCGGTATTGTAATTCCAAATATCGGTGTTAGTTTAACGGAAATGGATGTGGTGTCGCGCTTAAGGTCCTCTTCTCCAAGAGCTCCCTGTTTGGGTAAAGCCCTGAAATATATATGGGAGCGATATTCACCCGGACTCAACTCGCCGGTCCTTGTGAGCTGCATCTTCACAACCTGGGCTTCATTCGGCGCGAGCGAAACCTGCCGCGGAAAAAACCGGATATACTTATCGGCAAAAAGCTGCCCGGAATCCGGCTCAAGAATCTGTTCAAATGATCCATCATCCTTCATCCGGTAGTGAATAAGGGAAACACTGTACGTGGCAGAATCTGAGCCAGTATTGGCAAGGTTTAAATCCTGGTTTCTCTTTGAGCCTTCGAAAACAACCCTCCGTGGGGTAATCAGCAGGTTCCCCTGCGCAAACATCTGGTTAAAGGGCAATCCCATCAATAAAAGGAACACTGCAGCCAGTAATCTGTAAAACGTCTTTTTCCTGGAGTAAATCATTTTGGATAAGGTATCATCGATGCTCATGTGGATTCGATTATGGATGAATGTAGCAAAGATAATCATTAATACACCAGCCCTAATCGATGTTCGTGTAATAGTTGGGCGGAAAACAAAACGAGAGGGTGGCATTAAAGCCACCCTCTCGATGTGTTTTGTGCCTGTTGGGGCGACCTGCGGTCGCCCGTCTCTCCGGCAAACGGAGGTCGCCCGTCATCCCGGGCGACCGCAGGTCGCCCTTACGGGGACTAGTTATAGTTTACTGTTACGGTCAGGTCGCTGGCGTTGGTGTAGGAACCGGCTGCCTGGCTGGCACCTACGTTCAGGGTAGCACCAACTTTTACAGTCTGGGTTCCGCCGGTCAGAGTACCGGTTGAACTCGGAGTGCTGGTGAAGCTGTTGACAACCATCGTTCCGGAAGCTGAACCGGTAAGGGTTACGGAAGCCGGAAGAGTGATTGAGAAGGTGTATCCGGTAGCTCCGGTTACGGTGAAGTCGGCAGCGGCAAATGAACCCGTGGTGGCCGGGAGGGTAACGCCTCCGGTGGCGGTGCGTGTTCCGGCAGGAGCCATAACTACGGTACCTGCGTTGTTGTTGACGGCTACATTACCGAAAGAAAGGTCAGCTACCTTGGTGATGGCAATCGGGGTCACGATCGTTGCGGAAGTGGAGGCCGAAGCGGAAACACCAGTCTGAGCGTTAGCGGAAAATGCGAATCCGG
>CAYQFT010000117.1:0-11268 GCA_964416825.1 uncultured Porphyromonadaceae bacterium | reverse complement strand
TCCATGTTGCCGCTAAGCAGTTCAATTCCACCCCATGCACTTCCCCATGTGTCTGAGGTAAAGTGGACAGGATCCTGGAGTGTGCCATTAACCTTGATCCTGCCGTTAACCAGAATATTTGCATCCTGCCTGATCCGGATAAGTGTACCGGCAGCGATTGTCAGGGTCACGCCCGCAGGTATGGTCAGCGTTCCGTTAATTACATAGAGACGATCGGATGTCCATGTGGATGTTGAGTTCAGCGTGCCCTGCATGGTTGTTTGGCCCGGATTGGATAATCTGATATTTTTTGAACCCGGATATCCCGATAAAGAAAGTACCAGGTCAGATGTGGCGTTGATCCTGGTGGTTACGGAACCGACTCCGCGAAAAACTTTGAATGCCGGTTTACTGAGTGTGCCATTGGAAGATCTGAGTGTAAAATCTCCGGTAATTGTGCTATCAACAGCACCCTCGGTGGTAATGAATTTCACGATAACCGGAACATAGTCACCCGAACGAAAAGCTGACGAGGCAATAATCCTGACCGAAGTGGACGCCTGCAGTCCAATATGAACCAGCAGCACCACCAACAAGGTCACTATTTCTTTTCTAAACAACGGCATATTAACCTAACAAGCCAAATATACCAATTGTTCGCAAAACTCTCCCCCTCGTGCCCCTGTGCCCCTGTGCCCTTGTGCCCTTGTGCCCCTGTGCCCTTGTGCCCTTGTGCCCCTGTGCCCCTGTGCCCTTGTGCCCCTGTGCCCTACTCAAGGTAGGTATACCCATACAACCCCGACCGGTAGGTCGACAGAAACTCCTTCCCCTCCTCGGCTGTTATGATACCATTCTTAACAGAGGTGGTTACCCAGGTTTCAACGGTGCGAACCATCTTTTTGGAGTTATATTGTACATAGTCAAGTACTTCAGCAACAGTTTCACCATCAATGATCTGGTCGATGTAGTACCCTTTGCTGTCGACAGAAACATGCACAGCGTTAGTATCACCAAACAGGTTATGCAGGTCGCCCAGGATTTCCTGGTAGGCGCCGACGAGAAAAACGCCGATATAATAAGGCTCTTTAGAGTTCAGTGAATGGACAGGCAGGTAATAGGAAAGGTTCCGTGTGGAAATGAAGTTGTCGATCTTGCCATCAGAGTCGCAGGTGATGTCCTGGATGGTTGCGGCACGGTCGGGACGCTCGTCCAGCCGGTGAATAGGTATAATCGGAAATATCTGGTCAATGGCCCATGAATCCGGCAGGGATTGAAAAAGTGAAAAATTGCAGAAGTATTTGTCGGCTAATAACTTAGAAAGCAGGCCCAGCTCTTCCGGGATGTGTTTCAGCTCACCGGTCATCTGATAAATCTCCTTTGCAATCGACCAGAATAGTCGCTCAATCTGCGCACGTGTTTTAATATCGAGCAAGCCCAGGCTAAACCTTTCAAGCGCTTCTTCTCGGATTTGCTGGGCATCGTGCCAGGTTTCAAGCATGCGGGGTTGATTGAGCAGCTCCCATGAGTCATAGAGTTCCCTTACGAGTTCATGAACATCAGGCCCCAGTTCTTCATCATCATCCCAGGCCGGAATGGAGGCTGTTTCCAGGACCTCAAACACAAGCACAGAGTGATGCGCGGTAAGAGACCGGCCGGATTCTGTAATAATGTTCGGGTGGGGAATATCATTCTTATCGGAGGCATCAACCATGGCGAAAGTCGCATCGTTAACGTACTCCTGGATGCTGTAGTTGACGCTGCTTTCGCTGTTTGACGAGCGTGTGCCGTCATAGTCAACCCCGAGGCCTCCGCCAATATCGACAAACTCAACATTGAATCCTCTTTTACGAAGCTGGACATAGAACTGCGAAGCTTCGCGCAGAGCCAGCTTGATCCGGCGGATCTTCGTTACCTGGCTGCCGATGTGGAAGTGAACGAGCTTGAGGGCCTCTGTCATTTTATTGCGCTCCAGATACTCGAGGGCTTCGATAAGCTCTGAAGAAGTGAGGCCAAATTTGCTGACATCACCGCCGGAATCCTCCCATTTGCCGCTGCCTGAACTTGCCAGCTTGATGCGTATTCCAAGGTTTGGAATGATCTTATGCTTCCGGGCGATTTTGGTTATCAGCTTGAGTTCGTTGAGTTTTTCAACCACGATATAAATCCGTTTTCCCATCTTTTGTGCCAGCAGGGCCAACTCGATGTAGTCCTCGTCTTTATAGCCGTTGCAGATGATGAGCGAATCGGTATCGGTATTTATGGCAATTACGGCATGAAGTTCAGGTTTGGATCCTGCCTCAAGTCCGATATTGAATTTTTTCCCATGACTTACGATTTCTTCGACAACCGGACGCATCTGGTTGACTTTAATCGGATAGATGATGAAATTCTGGGCTTTATACTCATACTCCTCAGCGGCCACTTTGAAGCAGCTCGACATGATCTCGATCCGGTCATCGAGGATGTCCGGAAAACGTATCAGCATGGGCGCAGAAACATCCCGAAGCTGGAGTTCGTCGACAAGCTCCTTCAGGTCGACCTTAACTCCTTTAGCTTTAGGAGAAACCGTGACATGACCTTTTTCATTGATTGCAAAATAGTTGATCCCCCAGCCGTTGATATTGTACAATTCAGCGGAGTCTTCGATGCGCCATCTTCTCATTGTTCTAACTTGTTATGAGGCAAAAAGATAAATCTGATATAAAAACAGGCCGCTAATTTAACAATTATCCCTTTTCTAAATGTGACCGGCAGCTGGCGCACAGATGAGCTTCTTTCTGGTCGATATCTTCGACATAGGTGCTTGAGGTCATTACGCAACCCGGTACATGGCAGTGTATTAATCCGAAGGTATGCCCCAGTTCATGGTTGACCTCCTTGATGGTCCGGTCCAGAAGGGTTTCCTTCTTGTTGGCCAGTCCGTAACGGTCGTTACTGAGCCTGTAGGTCGAGGCGATGCCTGTTCTGCCGCCGAGAAAGGCCTGACCGAAGATATAGGTCAAAATCGGGATAAACAGATCGACATTGAACAATCCAAATGATTTTACCACGTGGTCACCATAGAGTGAGTCAACCTTTCTGAGCAGTTCATTGGCATTGTATTGCCTCCGGGTGGGGTCGAAGAAATCTGTCAGATCCAGCCGACCCTCCCGGATCGAAACATCATAAAAAAAATCATGCGACACAGCTCCGGCGATTTTTTGAACAAAATCAACGTCGAACTGGCCAAATGAGATCAGATTAATTTGCTGCACCTTAACTAAGGTTTCAGGTCGTACTTCCGGATCTTGTTATATAGGGTAACCCGGTCCACCATCAGTGCTTTTGCCGAGCGGGTAATATTCCAATCGTGGTTTGTAAGAACATTCTGGATATGGGCCTTCTCAATTTCCTCAAGGCTTTCCACATTGGTGACGTTGGTGGTTTTCCGGATGGGAAGGTCTTTGAGGGTGATTTTCTTCCCGTTTCCAATGACAATGGCCCGTTCTACCATGTTTTCCAGCTCCCGTATGTTTCCCGGAAATTCGAATTCCTGAATACGTTTAAGGGCACCGGTATCAATCGCAACCACCGGCTTGTTCATCGAGTGGCAATATTTCCGGATGAAATAGTCCACCAGGAGCGGGATATCCTCAGATCTTTCCCGAAGAGGAGGGATTCTGATATTTACAACGTTAAGCCTGTAATAAAGGTCCTCCCGGAAACTTCCGGAATCAACCATAGCTTTCAGATCACGGTTGGTGGCGCAGATTACCCGAAAATCAGAGGAAATTTCCTTGTTTCCGCCAACCCGGATAAAACTGTGGGTCTCCAGCACTCGAAGCAGTTCAATCTGCATTTTCGGGGAAATGGTTGCGATCTCATCAAGAAAGATCGTGCCTCCGTCTGCCATCTCAAAACGGCCTTTTCGGTTGTACATGGCACCCGTGAATGCTCCTTTTTCATGCCCGAACAGCTCACTCTCCAGCAGGCTTTCCGTTAACGCGCCGCAATGTACACTGACAAGCGGGAAGAATTTTCGGGGCGAATTGGAGTGAATTGCCCTGGCGATCAGCTCTTTGCCGGTGCCGCTTTCCCCGGTAATGATCACCGAGGAATTGGACTGTGCAACGCTTTCCACTTCTCTGAGCACTTGCGACATCGCCTCACTGGTTCCGATAATGTCCTCCACGTTCTCGAGTGATACCACCCGCTCACGCAAGGCTTCATTTTCTTCGGTTAAAGAGATCTGTTTGGTTGCATTGCGAATCAGGTGAGACAGGTCGTCGGGATCAAAAGGCTTGGTCACATAATCAAAAGCTCCGTCCTTGAGAGCCTGAACAGCAGTATCAACACTGGCAAAGGCCGTCATCACAATGATAATGCAATCCTTCTTCAGCGATTTAATCCTTCTCATCATTTCAAGACCATCCATGCCCGGCATTTTAATATCGGCCAGGACTATATCGAAGTTTTCCGTTTCCAGAATGGAGAGGGCCTTTTTTGCGTGTTCCGCGCATTCTACATGGTATCCGTCCTCGATAAACCAGTTATAAAGGGAATCCCGCACCGACTGCTCGTCATCAACGATCAGTATTGATATTTTTCTTGGCATACTTATTCTCCTTCATTTCTGTTTAACGGCAGGGAAATGGAAATCGTGGTTCCTCGTCCCGGCTCCGATTTGACATCAATCTTTCCGTTGTGGCTTTGAATGATTCCGTGCACGATCGACAGCCCGAGCCCGATTCCGGTGCCGCTGTGTTTTGTGGTAAAGAATGGCTCAAATATGTGAGGCAGATCCTGACTGGAAATACCTGAACCATTGTCGGTTATTTCAACCTTGATGTAGTCAGCGTCCGGATTGGAAGTTGACAGTATAATCTCTCCATTCTCCATAACCGCCTCAGAAGCATTGACCAGGAGGGCAACAAAGGCCTGCTTGATCAGATTGGTACTGCAAAAAACCAGATCCTGTGCCGCAATAAAGCTGGTAGTGAAATTTATGTTGGCAATGGCAATTTGATGATGCATCAGGTTGTGCGTCTCCTGAAGGATATCGTGCAAATGATGGATCTCGAAATTGTCCTGCTCCTTTCTTGAAAAATCAAGCAACCCCTTAACAATGTCACCACACCTTTTGGTTTCATCTTCAATGAGTTTCAGGTGATGGAGCATAGATTCCCTTGCAATCGGGTCCATCTCCTGCTTACCGAGATTCTTTTGGACCAACTTCGCATATACCAGAATTCCTGAGAGCGGATTGTTGATCTCATGAGCCACCGAGGAGGAGAGTTTGCCAAGTGATGCGATCTTCTCGATGTTAATCAGTTCATTCTGGACCTCGTCCAGTTCTTCGGATTTCTTCCTGACCTTGTATTCGAGCTGTTTCGACCAGTTCTCAAGCTCCAGGTTGGCGGCCTGAAGATTTTCCAGCATCTGATTGAATGCACTGGACAAAGTGCGGATGTCGTCGAGCTGGTTGGGCCCGATATCAAGCCGTACCGCATAGTTCCCTTTCGACACGATCTCACTGGCCTGGATCACTGCATTCAACGGATCCTTGATTCTCTTCCGGGTGAACAGGATCAGAAAAGAGGCAAGAACCAGCGTGATGAACCCTGCCAGAAAAAAAAATTCACGTGATGACCGGTCAACAGCCTGATCGAGGCCCTTCAGCGGAAGCTTGATAAAGAGGGATCCCAGGATCTGATCTTCAGGATTGTGGGCATGGCAGGCAGTGTTGAGGTAGCAGGAGGGTTCGTTCACAATGGGTGACCGGATCAGGAGGTGCCTTGTATTCCTGGCAGTTTGCCCCATTTTGCACTCACTGTCCCCTGTAATAATCCGATAGGATTTTTCGTTGGTTGGGAAAAGCTCTTTCAGATCGGTATGACAACTTTTGCAATTGGGATTGATATGGCCCGCACTGTCGTCTGAAAAGGATGAGTATGCCAGGTTATCATCACTGTCGTACATGTTGACATCTTCAATGCCCGGCATGGTATTGATCAGGTCAAGCGTGTTCTGAAGCTGGCTTTTATTGTTCTCAAGCATGGAGTGATAGAGAGCTCCCTCCACAATGCTTCCCACATTATTGCCGTTCTGGTAAATCAGGGTATCGAGGCTGATATCATTTACCGTCCTGTATATCAGGTTATAGGCCAGTAAAAGGAAAACGGACAGAAGGCCAATGATCAGAACCACCCGGCTGTAAATGGATGACCGGAACTGGATGTATCTTCTGACTAACTGGCCCCCGATCCGATTCTTGCTTTGCGAACTATTTAACCCGGCCACTGGTTTGCTTTTTACGTGAGATTCATGTTAAGGAATTCACACAAGTTAGCAAAAAGTGTTGAGTTTTTCAATGATTTTAGTCAATGTGACTCAAAAAGCGATTCTGAAAATCCTGCCAGGTCTCTTTGGGCAGCTCTGAAAGGGTATTGTCGCGCAATTCACCCCCATCCTGAAGAATCAGCTGCTGCATTCCGGGATTCTGCTTCGCTGCGGATGAAGCCAGAAAATCCTTGATCCTTACAAGCTCTTCACCGGTCCAGGCCGTGGCCTTTTCTGCAAGGTAATACGTTTGTGTCTCAGCAATCCAATTCGTCGGCTTGATCCTGCAAATCCATCCCTCTTTCAGCGGATCCTGGTTCAGAATCTCCGGATTGCTTTGCAGAACGGGGTTGATCGAGAGAATCTCGCCCGATACCGGAGACAGGATTTTCAACAATTTTCCGTTGTGATCAATGTCCGCCAGCAGGTTTCCCTTGGAGATAGTGTCTCCGGGCTGGGCAAACGGGGTGATTTTCACCGGTCCGGTCAGGTGTATCAGCAGGTCATCGAGGCCCACCTTAGCTGCGCCGGAACGTTCCAGAAAAGTCCAGGTGTGATTCTTGCTGAAATAGAGTCCCTGTGGAATCTTTAAGGTTCCGGCTGTCAGGGTTCCGAGGAACTTTTGCACGGATTTTCTGACATTCACACGGCGGTTAAGCAGAATCCAGAAGGGGATGAGGATTGCGAAAAAGCTAAGTATTACGATATACTCAATCCCTTTCGTCTCGAAAATGTTATTATAACTAAAGCCGTCCATTGTATTAATTATTAATGATTTATATCTTATTTTTCATTCTTTGCCCAAAGCGGTGAGTCCCTGAGGACCGGCATGCGCCTTACTACCCACCTGAAAATCCAGATCTCGGTGAAGATTACGGTCAGGGTAATTACCAGCTCCATCCAGGAGGGTACATACCTCACAGCTTCTTCCCATTTGAACCCGATCACCGTTACATTGAGCCTGTTAAGAATGACTCCGAGCATAGTAACAATTGCCGCAACCTTTATCAGGGTTAAGTTCTTCCGCCTGTAACTGTAAAAGAACAGCATCATCGGTACCAATACGAAGCCGATCATTTCCAGCAGGTACCAGTAGCCCATCGGTGTATTTAGCAAATCCCAGTGGCGGTCGTGTATAAAGACCAGCACGTTCAGGAAAAAATAGGCCAGCATGGCTCCGGCACAAATTCTTGACAGGCTGATTACGATGTTATTATGTTCTCCATGATGCTTTTCACTGATCTGGCTTGAAAAGACCCGGCTGCTGATCGATCCCTCGAAAATTATCATGGAAAGGCCGGCGAAAACGCTGGACACCAGGAACATCACAGGAATAAATTCAGAGTACCAGAGGGGATGAATCTTGTCGCGTGCCATCAGGAACAGGGCCCCTAGTCCGGATTGGTGTAGGGTTGAGAGAGTAATACCAAAAATCACCGCGGCAATGGTCATCCCCGATAGTATCTTCCGGGCTCGTTTTGCACCAAGCCACTCAGCGATTGCCGGGGAGAACTCGATCAGTTCGGCAAGCATGTAGAGCAGGAAGTGCCAGGCAACCAGGAACAGAACCGAGTTGGTTCCGAAGCTGTTACCGATAATCGGGTTAACCACGTTCCACGGGCGGCCGAGATCAAGGAGCAGGGCGCCGGCATAAAATACGTAAGCCAGAAAGCCGTTAAGAACAGTCACCCTCACAATGGAGTGGTATTTATGGTTATTCAGGATATATACCATGAAGGTGATCACATAGGCGCCGCCTGCAAAGGCCACACCGGTTACCACATCAAAACCGATCCACAATCCCCATGGAACCTCCTGGGTCAGGTTGGTAACAGAACCGATTCCATTCCAGAACCGGATGACAATCAGTACAATACCGAGGAGGATCACCGGAACTGAAATGATGTTGAAGGGCGTGAAGATTTTGCCTTTAGGCTTGAATTCACTGATCAGGAATTTCCAGATGTTTTTACCATCATTATCCCTGGCAACGGGTATGGCGCTGTTACTCATTGTCGTCTCCTTCATTATGATGATTATTCTTGGTAGCTTCATGAATGCCCAGCAGGAATACCGGAACCAGGACGAAAACCGACGGAACGGTATAGAGGAATCCTTTCGAGAGGGCTGGGTAGGATTCGTTCAGCAGGGTGGTCTTAAAACCCGATTCCTGAGGTGGAACGGGCGACACATAGAGTTCGCCGGTGCCTCCGACCTCGTCTTCGCCGTAAATCAAATCGGCATATACATCAGGCTGGTCGTGAATTCTCTTGCGAGCCTCATGAATGAGTTCCCTTCGGGTTCCAAAGGTTATGGCTTCGGCCGGGCAGTTCTCGGCACAAGCCGGAATCTTGCCTTCCTTAACGCGGTCGTAGCACATGTCGCACTTGATAATCTTGGGGTTTGAACTGAAGTATTCGAACTTGGGAACATCAAACGGGCATGACACCATGCAATAGCGGCAGCCCATGCACTTATTCCCACGCCAGATCACCGGTCCCTCCTGGGTCTTATACATGGCCTGCGTCAGGCATGCGGCCACGCAAGCCGGCTCGTTGCAATGCATGCACTGGTTCTTTGAGTAAACTTCTCCCTTCGAGGTGTTGAAAAGGTTCACAACGGTGCGGCAGTTCTCGCTGGTCTTGCGTATCACGCCTGCTGCAGGTGCATCAGTGGGTGCGGGTAATCCATGCGTTTCCGCACAGGTAATTTCGCAGGTCTGGCAGCCCACGCAACGCGTTGAATCATATAAAACCCCGAAGAACTCAACTTCTTCTTTTTTTCCGGGGGCTGCCTTGAGAGAGTTGCCGGCTGCAAGCGTGACGCCTGTCAGTCCCAGCGCTTTCATAAAGTTTCGTCTGTCTAAACCCATGGCTTATCGTTTTTGACTATTTGGTTGCATCCATGAAACGCGTCTGAAACTCTTCCCATACTTCCGGTCCCATGTTCGACAGAACATTGTCGGTAATCTCGCCGCCGTCCTGCAGGGTAACATAGGCAAACTCGGGCGACTCAGGCTTGATGGCCATGGCAAGGAAATCTCTCAGGCGGCGGAATTCCCCTTTAACCCAATCGGTATATTTATCCGCCATAAACAGGAACTGATTTTCACGGCTCCAGTTGGTGGGTTCAATCTGATAAACCCATCCATCATTAAAGGGCGACTGATTCAGTAGGGAAGGATCCGTAAACAGTAGTTTGTTTTCGGCTTTTATTACTCCTGATAATGGTGAACTGACAATCAGTTGCTTGCCATTCTGAATGAACGTGACAATGGCTTCGCCTTTGATAACTTTTTCTCCCGGTTTTTTCATTTGGATACGGGTCAGTTTTCCGGTTACATGCTGGAGAAAATCATCAACCCCTACCTTAACGGTGCCGTCTGTTTCCATAAACGCCCAGGTGTGCGATTTGTCAAAATAGACACCTTTAGGAATGTTAAGTCCGGATTCACTCATCGCACCGGCAGATGCAGCTGACCTGGCGGCAATTGAAGGCCGGTTCAGGCGCCGGAAGCGAGTAGCATAGGTCACAGCGATACTGAGAATGATCAGGCCCAGCGCGAGTGTAATGATCAGCTGGACAGGATCAAGGGCTTTTGAAACTGATGTCCGAGGTAATGTTATCGGCAGCAGGTCGGCTTTGGAGGCCCTCTCAGTAGGAATCAGACTGATCATACCAATCTGATCCATGGCTGTCTGCCCGTCGGCAATAATGTACCGTAGAAATGCAATACCGGTTTCATTTACAGGTGTTGCCGAAGAGAGTGCATAAATGTTACGGCTAAGTGTTCTGGGGTATTTTCCGATCCAAACTCCCCGAAGGAAAGCGGGTACGTTTGCATATATGCCTTCTACGTTGTCGAGTTTTCCGTTACTGTTCTTATCGAGCGGCATCAGGGCAGCCATTCCGGCCAATCCTGATTTGTCTTCATTCAGAACGTCCGTCAAATTGCAGAAAGCCAGGGCATAAGGATTCTTTTCAAACAAGGATTTCAGATCTGATGAAGTGGTAGTCTGGATTCCGGCAACAGTTTTAGCATCAATATTCAGGAATTCAGCCAGAGCCGTTTTAACGGAAGGATCATCCGTTATATACAGGCTTACGGGTTTATTCTGATCTCCCCCGAGCAGTGAATTCCATCCGGTGGTGCCGGCTGAATTGAAGAGCTCGGTTAGTTTTGCGGCAGAGATTCCCGTTTGATTGATCAGGGCGGCATACGGATTGGCGGAACTGATAACCGGGACCACAATATCCCTTCCTATAGTCATTTTCCAGGGCGTAGGAGTGCCTGAATCTCGGGTGTAGTCAGAAGAAACAACCGCAAGGCCGGATTCCGTCAGGAAATCCCGGGCACCGGGCGTTAGCTTCACCACGTTCACCTTTACATCAGGATTAGCCTTTGTGAATTCACCTGCCCAAACCTCAGTGAGCTGTGAAAGGTCGGGACTGCAGGTTACACTCAGTGTACCCTTCAGTGTGGATCCCTTTTCAGGTTTCGGATCCCGGGTGCCGGTTTCTGCAACGCATGTGAAGCAGAAGAAGATAACACCGATTACTAGGAGAACAGATCTTTTCATGGCCGTAAGTATTAAATGCATTTGAGTTGTTTTTTCTTTCACAATGCTATTCAACAACAGTGCCACAGATTTTTAGGCGGTGTAATTGCCAGATTATCTGTTTGTTGAAATGTGGAATGTGGAAATGTGAAACGGTGGAAGTGTTGAGAAAATATACACAAAGACAGGCAGAATGTCGCAATAAACAGATAATCAGGCGATAACAATATGTGATGAAAATATATACACGTGTTGAGAAAATATACACAGCGTCTGAATCCTTACTGCCACGGAGCTTTGCTTTAACTTACCCACCCCAACCCCCCCTCGACCAGGGAGGGGCCTCGCTCCTAACTTCCCCTGTGCCCCTGTGCCCTTGTGCCCTTGTGCCCTTGTGCCCCTGTGCCCTTGT
>CAYQFT010000116.1:0-11276 GCA_964416825.1 uncultured Porphyromonadaceae bacterium | reverse complement strand
TCAGCCGCGCACAACCATAAGGGCACCGGGTAGTACCTCAAACCTTTCTTCATGAAGGTTGCTGCTGAAATTGGTATAGATCTCGCCAGCCAGATGAATATAGAGTGGCCGGTCTGAAACCAGTGAAAAAGTTTTGATTTTACCGGACCTGACTTTCTTGAATTTCTCATGTGTTCCTTTCATCACTTCCGGCAGGAGGCGGAACATCATCAGCCGGCTGCAATTACGCAAAACTACATAATCCAGAATGCCATCGTTGATTTTTGCCTTCGGGGCGAGCAAGAAACCGCCGCCTTCACGGGGGCCATTGCAAACGGCGACCATCATGGCTTCATCTTCCCATGACTCCTGGTCCGTTTCAACCCGGATTTTCATCGGGTTATGATTAATTATGATCGTCTGAATAACCGCGGTGATATACATGAGGAATCCTCTGAGCAAGGGCAGTTTCCGGGACCGGATGGTAACGACCGTATCGAATCCCAGGCCTGCAGTGTTATCAAAATACTCCTTCCGTCCATGCTCATCGCTCATCAGGCTGATATCCACTGCTGAAGGCTCACCACGCAGTGCATGTAAAAGAGCATGGTCCGCCTTCATCGGCAGCCCAAGGGCGTGAGCAAAGTCATTTCCTGACCCTGCAGGAACAATCCCAAGGATCGGCCGGCGGTCAGCCGGCACCTGCATCAGTCCGTTGACGACCTCGTGAACGGTTCCATCCCCGCCGACGGCAATGACCATATCATATCCTTCCATGCCTGCCTGCCTGGCCAGTTCCGTGGCATGGGTCGGGTAAACGGTCCCGCTCCAGTCGGCATTTCCGTAATCAGCAAGAATGGGACGCAGCTTGTTGGCAATTTTCCATGCATGGCCCCTGTCGGCCATCGGGTTGAGAATGAGTTTGACTTTCCTTGGCATATCGTAAGATCAGAAATATAAATCTAGTATATTTATATAGCTATTTAGATATTAAAATCCATGGAATTTCTCATCGTGTCCATTAGCCTGTTTCTCCTGGCTTCTATCCTTGGGATAATCCTATGGCTCTTTTTCAGGCGCAAGCAGGTCCCTTGGGCAAATGAGCTATTCGCTAAACTGATGAACTTTATCAATTGGCTGACAGATCAGACTACCCGTAAAGGAAAGTTTTAAAAGCGGAATCCACCCCCCTTCAATTATTCAGCCAGAAAGGCTACAATTCTCAGCGGCGCCCCGCTCCCACCCCTGATCTTCATCGGAAGGGCAATAATGAAGAAACCATCCGGCGGAAGCTGGTCCAGGTTGGCGAGGTTTTCATACGCGGTCAGGTTATTGGCAAACAGAACCCGATGGGTCATGAACTCCGTGGATTGCCCGTAATCAATGCTGGGTGTATCCAGTCCGAATGCCTTGATTTTTCGTTCTTCAGCCAGCCATTTGGCAGCATCGGGGTGAAGACCCGGAAAGTGCAGGTTGGCTACTCCTTCGGAGCCCGTAAGAGTGGTGCCCGTGTAGCTAAGCTTATCGGGATAATATTTTGCGAACCCTGTATTAACCAGCACGATAGTATGATCCGGAATCCGGCCGTGCTTTTTCTCCCAGTCGGTAAAATCATCCGTTGAGATCTGGTAATCGCGGTTTTCGGTGACCTTTGCTTTAACGTCTACCACGATTCCCTCTCCCACCAGCTGCTCAACCGGCACATTGTCAATACTGTTCCCGCCCTCGGCAAAATGCATCGGTGCGTCGAAATGCGTTCCACCGTGCTCCTCTGCGCTGAATTTAAAGGAGGAGTAATAGTACCCCTTCTCATTCACTCCTTCAAAAACCGTCTCGTGCCGGAACGGGATATTCGTGGGCCAATAAACCGATTGCTCATCAAACGACCAGGTAAGATCGATCCAGTGAGCATCCTTCATGGTCGATACCGGATCCTGTGTAAAGGAACATCCCGCAAGACCCAGCAGAAGCGCGGTAGAAAAAAAGTAAATTCTCATGGCTAGAAAGTTTTCTTTATCATGATCCGAAGGTAGCAATTGTAAGGAAATTGCTAAAAACAGCTAACTTTAGTTCGACAGAAATACCAATCCATGAAAAGTGAACAAAGCAAATATTCCAAAGCGAAAGGCTGGGTTAAGGTCAGTGACAGAAACCTTGGAAATATAGCCACCGTTGTATTCCTGTTCGGTAACCGTGAATTGCTGAAGGACGATACTCGATTCGATGAGGTGAGAATGGCCTATCCAAATGCCCAGATCGTAGGTTGTTCAACCTCCGGAGATATCTGCGGGCATGAAATTCTTGACGAGAGTATTGTGTGCACTGCGGTCTGGCTGGAAAAAACCACGGTTAAAATTGTATCGGAGCCATCAATCTCGATGGAAGAAAGCTATTCAATCGGTCAAAAACTAGCTCATAAACTTGACAGTAAGGAACTTGCCCACGTAATGATTTTGGCAGAAGGGCTGGATATTAATGGCAGCGAGCTCACAAAGGGACTCAATCAGGGGCTCAGGGAACGCATCCCCGTAACCGGTGGCCTGGCCGGAGATCAGGGTCTGTTTGAAGAAACTGTGGTCGTTCATAATCGGACCGGGGTTAAGGATCTGGTGCTGGCCATCGGATTTTATGGTACTGCCATTCAGATCGGGTATGGGTCTGTTGGCGGGTGGGACTCATTCGGTGTGGATCGCGAGGTAACCAGGTCAAACGGAAACATTCTGTATGAACTGGACGGCCAGCCTGCCCTGCAGCTTTACAAGCGCTATCTGGGTGATCATGTTAATGGTTTGCCGGCCTCGGCACTCCTGTTTCCTTTGAGTCTGAGGCTGCCCGGAACAGAGACTTCCGTTGTTCGGACGGTTCTGTCTGTTAATGAAGAGAATGGAAGCATGGTGTTTGCCGGTGATATTCCGCAGGGGGAAAATGTCCGCCTGATGAAGGCGAATTTCGATAAGCTGATCGGCGGTGCGTCAGATGCAGCCGAGATTTCCCTGCAAAAATTAAGAGATTCAGAGCCGGACCTGGCAATTCTGATCAGCTGTGTTGGAAGGAAACTTGTTCTTAAGCAGAGAATTGAGGAGGAACTGGAGATCATCGGAGAGGTATTCGGAGGTAAGACAATCATGACAGGTTTCTATTCCAATGGGGAGATCTGCCCCATGAAGCCGTTTGAGAACCGGTGCGAGCTGCACAATCAAACCATGACAATCACTGCTTTCAAGGAATCATAATACAGCACGGATGGAAACCCCATGGAACAAACTTTTACTCAGGCAAATCAGGCGGCAGTTTGGATCCGTCGATAACCTCCCTGAATCTGCAGCGGATTTTATCAGGATCATAAACAGCACCTACGATGATTATGAAAATGATTCCCGATTACTGCAAAACTCTATTGAAATCAGTTCCCAGGAACTTCGGGATGCCTTTCAGAAGCAAAAGGAAAATGCGGAAGCACAGAAAGAGATCATCAGCTCCATACGCGCTGCCATTCTTGCTCTAAAGCCGCTAAGCGATCCTGTTTCCGAGGGTAAGGGAAATCAGGACAGCGGCCGGGATCTTTTCAATTCCCTGATCGCCCTGATTGAGGAACGCAAGGAGATCGAGGAGGTTCTGCAGAATGAGCGATCCCTGTTCCGAACCATCATCGACCTGATACCCGTTGCGGTATACGTCAAGGATACGCAGGGACGTAAAATCCTTGCCAATCCCAAAGAGGTGCGTTTTTCACAAAAGAGCAGTGAAGAGGAGATCCTGGGGAAAACTGATTTAGAATTACTGCCGGAATCGGAAGCCAAAATATCCAGCGAACAAGATAAACGGGTATTGGAAGAAGGTGAATCGATTTTAAACATTGAAACCGGTATCATCTGCTCCGATGGATCCCAGCATTGGATGCTCTGTTCAAAAGTTCCCCTTCATGACATTCATGGGAAAATAACCGGAATCGTTGGAGTAACGCATGATATTTCAGAGCGAAAGGTATTTGAGGCCAGCCTGCTTGAAGCCAAGCAGGAAGCCGACTCTGCCAATAAGGCAAAATCCGAATTTCTGGCCAACATGAGCCATGAGATCCGCACCCCGCTCAATGGGGTTATCGGGTTTACCGACCTGCTTCTTAAAACCCCGCTGACAAAGATCCAGCAGCAGTATGCTGAAAACGCCAACACCTCGGGTCATGCGCTGCTCGGAATCATCAATGACATTCTCGACTTTTCCAAGATCGAGGCAGGGAAACTGGACCTCGACCTGATTCTGAGTGATGTGCGTGAAATAGCAGAGCAGACTACCGATATCATTAAATATCAGGCTTCAAAAAAAGAACTCGAGTTGCTGCTGAACATCCAGCATGATCTGCCCGCCCGGGCACTGGTTGATCCCACAAGGCTCAAGCAAATTCTGGTAAACCTCGTAAGCAATGCAGTAAAGTTCACTGCTTCGGGAGAGGTGGAACTTCAGGTAAACTTTACTCCGGTTAGCGACGCAAAGGGAATTTTCACTTTCCGGGTGCGCGACACGGGCATCGGGATTTCTGGGGATCAGCAAAAAAGGCTTTTCCAGGCTTTTTCCCAGGCTGACACCTCCACAACCCGCAAGTTCGGTGGAACGGGATTGGGACTGGTCATTTCGAATATGCTGGCGGAAAAGATGGGCAGCAAAATCGAAATCACCAGTGAAATCGGAAAAGGTGCGATTTTCGCTTTATCCATTGAAACCGATTATGAGCGGGATGAGGCGATTTCCGAAGAGCTGGGCACCGATGTGAAACGGGTCATGATCATTGACGATAATGAGTGCAGCCTGAGGATACTGGAGAGCCTGTTTAAGAAATGGGGCATACAGTGCTCCGGCTTCGACAACGGACTTTCCGCACTGAATTATCTAAAAAAATCGGAGCCTTTTGATCTTATCATGGTCGACTTCAGTATGCCCTTTTTCAGCGGGCTTGACACCATCCGCATGCTGCGCAACCAGTTGCACCTCACACCTGAGAAGCAGCCGATTGTGCTGATGCACACCACACTGGAGGATACCCATACACAGGACGAGATAAACAGACTGGGCGTAAGATTTTCCCTTTCTAAGCCGCTAAAAGCCCAGGAACTCCTGTGTTACCTGCGTTTTTTGCGAATGAAGCCCCGTGACACCAACCTGACCGGAAAGCAGGCTACTGCGCAGGTACTGACTGATACCTCCAGTGATAAATATACGACCGTTCTTATCGCCGAAGATGTAGCCCTCAATCGCCAGCTCGCCAAGATTCTGATCCATCAAATGGTACCCAACGTTACCGTTATCGAAGCAAAATCAGGCAGGGAGGCGCTCGAAATGGCGGTTTCCGTTAGCCCCGACCTTATCCTGATGGATGTGCAAATGCCGGAGATCAGCGGCATAGAGGCCACCATCGAGATACGGAAACAGGAACATCACCCGGGTCAGAGGGTTCCAATCGTTGCACTGACAGCAGGCGCCATTAAAGGCGAGAAAGAGCGGTGCATTGAAGCCGGAATGGATGATTTCCTGACCAAGCCGATCGACTGGGATGCACTGCACGCGGTGCTTAGACGGTTTCTGAATTAGGAGGATGGAGTCTGGTTTTTCATCCCTCCTGAGTTACCTCGGCCATGTCCTGGTAAACACAGGCCTTCAGGTCGGCATTTTGTTCGCCCCCCTTTTGGTAATGGCACTCCTGATGAACCTGATTTCCGGGATCCTGACAAACATCGGGGTTCGCATTTTCGGTTATCATGGATTTGTATATGTATTCAAGTGGCTGGGGACATCGATACACGAGCTTGGCCATGCCTTTTTCGCCATTCTGTTTGGGCACCGGATCAAACGGATCAGGCTGTTCGATCCCAAAGCCACAGGCGGTTCCTTCGGATTTGTGGAACACACATGGAAGAAGGGAAATATTTACCAGGAAACCGGCAATTTCTTTATCGGGATTGGTCCGGTCCTATTCGGATCCGCTGCTTTGACAGGCAGTGCTTTCCTGATTTTCCGGTTTGGACTGAACGATGTGAATAGTGTTCCGGTTACTCCGGAGATTTTCTCCTCCTCCGCAGCACTCAAATCATTCGGTCAGGGAATGATGGCAGGACTCACGGATCTCCTCAGACTCATTCTTTCAGGCCCCGGTTCCAACTGGCCAAAAATACTCCTCTTCTCCTATCTGCTGCTATCCATTGGGGGCTCTGTCGCCCTTAGCCCATCGGATATCAGGGGCGCCGGAGCCGGTTTCTTTTTCTTCCTCGGTGCCCTGATTCTTTTTAATCTGTCAACCCTTTGGATCGGAAATTTCGCCACCATAGCCTTAACCCATGGGAGCATTTATCTGTCAGGATTTTATTTCCTGATGACAATGACCATCGGGGTTAACCTGATTTTTGCCATGCTTCTCTGGATAGTGAGCCTCCTTACAAGGTAGGCAAATCCCCGTTTACAACTTTTTGTTAAAAGGAATGATAAGAAGATTCGATGGAGTCACCCGGGCTATGCGCAAACTAACACTTCCGAGGAAAAACTCGGAAATATATCCCCGCCCCTGACTGCCCATCACGGCCAGGGTGACCTGATTGTCCTTAATGTATTGCGGAATCAGTTGTTTTGGATTTCCGTACAGCAGAACATTGCTGATGACGGTTTCGGGATGGACCTGCCTGAACTCTTTCCTGAGCCGCTCCAGGCGCGCGGTATCAATCTGGTTAAACTCTTCCAGCCGGTTCTCAAGATGCTTGATCCTGACCGCATCCTGAATGTGCAGCAGGGTGAGCCTGGGCACAGAAGTCATGTGGTTCTTCAGCCATTCAAAGCTGTTCTCTGAAAAGTCGGAGAAATCAGTAGTTAAAAGGACATGCTGGTTTACAATCTTATTCAGCAGCTCAATCCTGGGTTCCTTTTGCCGGAATTGGCGAACGAACTTCTCGAAATGATGAATCTCCTCCTGGTGGGATTCTTCCTGCTCCTGTGGATCCGGCTCATGGCAGAATGCCATCAGCAAAACCGGGCATTTAATGTTATGTAGAAGTTCCGAGGCAGTAGCCCCCAGCGTTGATTTCGACCATGTGCTTCCCCTGGATCCGATGATCACCAAACCGGCTTCCTGGTTTTTCGCCTGCCGCATCAGTTCCATCGCAGGAACGCCCATCACGATTTTTGTATCGGATTCAAATCCCATACCCATGAGTCGTTTCTTCTGGCTCTCCATCTTCGCCTGCGCGGATTCGATGTCGTATTCAGAAAAATCATCGGTGCTTCTCAGATTCAAAATATGCACGAGGACGATCTTTCTCACTCCAAGCAGCCTGAATTCGATTGCATTGTCGATGATCTTTTCCGATGCTGCGGACAGGTCAGTTCCAAGGATTGCATTTTTCATGGCGGTTCCCTTTCGAATCATATTACTATCTGATAATGTCAATGAAATCGATATCGAGAATCAGTTTTTTAGACACCTGACTGAATAGCCCGGGCTGCTGTTTGAAGAATGGATATATTGATCGATTTTGTTCGAATTAGCCCGTAGGTGCCTGTAATTTGTACCGAAATAATCCTGGTTCGCCTTGAACGGTGAGGAGGCCCAGAAAGCAGCCCCGGCTCCCAGATATTTAAATCCCTGGACAATCTTTTTCCCCGTCATATAATTCCCCCTGAAATAGTTTCTGGTTATTGTATCCTTAATTTCCCCGGGATACCCCACCTTAGGCGAGGCCGTTACTATGGAATCCTTCCTGGCCTGCATTTTATTATAAAGGACCGTATCTGCGGGGGAAAACAGAGTGTAATTATAATCACGGTACCCGCCCGGCAAAGCAGCAAAAGCACTTTCGTTGGTAACCTGATCATTAGAGACCTGCCAATGAACCAGCCCAGGCTCTTTCAGCTTTCCGCCAACATTATCGACAAGAAAATCAGTTAGTGCTATCCATTCTGAGTTATCAGGAAGATGCCATCCGTCGGGACAAGCTGTAACCGCAGCGGCATAATTGTAAAGGACCCCGTAGGTTAAGTAATTCTGAGTCCGTCGGGCTGCAGCAACATCCGTTCCATTGTATCCGTAAACATAATAGCGGGCATCCGGGATGGATTCAGATTCTGCCGAATCCACCGATGGCAGCCACGCAAGATTTTCGGCCATCCATGTTTGTTTCCCGATCTTAACGGTAGAATAGGCTTTCCCATCGCGCTTGTCAATGAACTTTGCAGGATCCTGCTTTATCTCCATCATAACTGGTATCACATTCCCATATCGGGTTCCATGGGAATTCACAGCATACGCCCTGAAATAATAGGGTGTTCGGTATTTTAGGTTTCCAAATTTGCCGGTAAAGCTACCGGGACCAAAAAGATCAGTTGTATAATGATCAGCAACAGTGGGATTTTCGTTAGTCCCCCAACAAAATCCTCTTTGGGTCACTGCAGAGCCTGATTCCTTAACCACTCGACCGGAGATTGAAACTGAATCCATGGTCAGGAAATCATACGAAACCGTCTGAACGACCGGTGCACAAGACAGAGCCACCCCTGCCAGCATGCTTCCAGAAATAATCCGGGATATTTTCATGAGATTAAAATAAAACAGTAAGGGTCAGGTTCTTAAATATACAAAAAAAACCTGATATTCTACCGGCCAAAATTCTGCAAAACTGATTTCTCCTTCGCTTCAGTGCAGGAAAACCTGTCCGGCTTTCACCAGCCGTTCCCTCAGGGCTACTGTATCAATATCCTGCAAGGCTTTCTTCTGCTCTATCGCCAGCGATGCGGCAATGGCGGAAGATTGTCCGAGGATCATGAATACAGGCTCCATCCGGATTGAGCCATAAGCTATGTGTGAGGAAGAAAGGCAAACCGGAACCAGGAGGTTTTCCGCTTCAGCTTTCTTCGGGACAACGGCATAATAACTGATTGGATAGGGACTACCGGGACTGACCTCAACGTCCCCCTCGTTGCGGGCAAAACCGTTGTCATCCACATATCTCTGCACATGATGTGAATCCATGTTATAAGAGCCCATGCCAATGGGGCAAGGAGTTTCGATGGTCCTTCTCAGATGATTTTCATTCATGACAAATTCGCCCACCATCCTCCTTGCCTCCCGCACATAGATCTGGTGCGGCCAGTGGCCATTATCTGTGAACTCATCCTTTGCAAGGCCCCAACTGCTCATCCCCGCCCTCACATCTTCAGGCACCCTGGGATCATTGGCCATGAACCACATAAGGCCTTTCTGGTAATTCTCATGATCTTTCACAATATCTGCCCGTCGCTCATAGGATGCATCAGGATAATCATAGTTCATTCCGATATGGTCGGTTGAAAAGGCGCCGAAATTGTTAGTATCAGTCTTGCCGTTGGGGATCCTGTCAAATTTTTTATACAGACTTCGGAAACCCAGGTCGAGGTACCTTGCCAGCAGTTCATACCGTAAAGGATCGTAACCTTCAGGCTTGGGAAACGGCACCCGGTTATCGGGAACATCGGTCAGGCACATCCTGAAGCAGTATGCCTGTATCCGGCGGTCGCCCGATCCTTCTTCCCCTGGGTTCCCGTTATGGATGCCGGGCAACAGGCCGCTGGAGGTATCACCGGGGCTTATATAGGGATCCACATCCAGTTCAAACTGATGGTACACGGCATTTTTAGTATTCACCCCGTTCAATGTCTCTCCGTACTGAGAATTTGCCTCCCGTCCTGTCGCATAGCTAACGCCGGCTGAGGCCATAAGATCGCCCTCATAGCTGGCATCTATAAACTGTTTGCCTTTGAACACAGAGCCGTTCAGCATTTTTACAGAAATGATCTTTCCATCCTTCTTTACCACCCCGTTTTCACGATCGAGCCAATGGTCGCGGAATACCTTGATGTTATATTCAGCCACAAGATCTTCGAATACCTTTTGCGCAACATGCGGTTCAAAAATCCAAACGGCATCGTATTCAGGCTTATAGAACCTGCTATCCTTGGGTTCCCCGAATCTCCAGCTACCGGGCTTATCGTATTCCGCTTTGATCCTCCGGTAATAATCCCTGGCAAAACCACCGATCACATCTTTATTTCCCGAATCTGTCCAACCGAGGCCGCTTGCAGTTAACCCGCCCAGGTGCTTATCAGGACCGGCGACAACAACAGAATGCCCCAGTTTTGTGGCCTCAACTGCGGCCGAGATGCCGGCGGAAGTGCATCCGTAAATCACAATATCAGCCTTGTGGATGTTGGGGGTACAAGAGAAAAGGGAGATTGCCAACGGCAATAATCGGAGTGGTTTTAGGTTCATTTTCGGTGTGAGGTTGAAATCGGTAAGAATTGTTTATCTGTTACTGGGGAAAAGGGTCTTTGTCATCGCGGGAGAAGGCATGAGAACGCTATATTACGATTTTGTCGCCACGAAGTACATCGACAGAGCAAGACCGGCCAGGTAAGAACCCAACAGACACTCCTGGATCGGCAAGGTGAATATCCAACTGACAAGAAAAGCGATAACCGGACCGAATATGCAGGTCAGCAGCGTGATGTTCAGAATGCTTTTCAGCACTAAGCGGACTTGTCTTACCATGTGTTATTGTATTTCATCGCTTGTCGTTTCTGCCGCACTTCACGAAAACATGACTCTGCCGATCTTATTCGTCCTTCACGCAGCGGACGGAAGTTCCCCGCCATAGGAAGAGGGATATCCGGTACACACCATCTTCGTGGCAGCTCAGCCACCGACCCAAGATGTAACCTGTAAAGGAATCCTGCGTAGATGTCCAGAAGTAGGCGCTGGTGCCTTTGCTGATAAACCCCCTGCTGTTATCACGCATACCGCCCGGAAAACAATCGAAACGGCTCGAGTTATCTCCATTGCCAGTACTATCCCAATCGTACATTGATTTCATTTTTTTGCCAACCATGCCTGAGTTTCTGATCCATAATGCATTAGCATCGGATTCCGACATTCCCAGGCTTATTTCCAGATTCTTCCAATCATTGTCGCTTGGTAACCGCCACCCAGATGGGCAAGCCGTTCCTGCTGCTTTCCATGAGTATAAGGCTCCGTAAACTGGAAAATCATACAACATTTTCGCTTCAGCAACATCGGTGCCTTCGTATCCATAAACATAGTAAAAACCAGCAGTATCAACACCAGTATCCCAGGAGCTTACAGCAGGAAGGTAGGCCAGATTCTCTGCCATCCATATCTGCTTCCCAATCTTAACCCATTTATATTGATGACTGTCACGGGCATCGGTGAAAGTACCGACGGTGTCCAGGACCATGACCTTGATGCTGTCTTTTGTTACAAGCTCATCAAT
>CAYQFT010000115.1:0-11476 GCA_964416825.1 uncultured Porphyromonadaceae bacterium | reverse complement strand
CGGTAAATACAAAACCCAAACTTACCGAAGGATAGAAATAGGACCAGCTGTCCTTTGGCAAGGAGGAGCTCCAGTCATTCCGTCCCGTAACACCGAAGAACAGGTAATTCTTATAGGCCAGGTTGAATGAACCCAAAACACTGTTCGTCACTTTCTTGGAGTCATATTGAGATATCCCCGGGTCACCTGCAATGTTGCCGATGGTAAAGAAATCCGGTACGGTAAGCTTATAGGCGGCTATATCCACCGAATGCATATCCTCCATACGGTAGTTTGCGCCCAAACTGCCATCGATACGGAAATCTTCCCCTATTTTCTTGTCAAAGATGGCAAGGAAGTCGGCGTTGGTTTCCTGCGCATATTTCTGCGACTGCGTGAAATTCCCTACACCGTTGCCTTCGTTGCACTGGCCAAGCTTGACCTTCTTGCGCATCTCGTTATAATAATCTGTTCCGATTCTACCGGTAAGGGTGAGCCAATCTGTTGCCTTAAAGCTGAGGCTGGCGTTGCCGAAGAAACGGTTCCTGGTCCTGGATGCAGTATTGTTAAGTGATAGATAGGGGTTGTCCATTTCGCCCAGGGCATAGGAATAGGTGTGCCCGAATTCATCAATTTTATACCAGTTGTCTTTCAGCGGCTTCATATCAACCTGCCTTTGGAAAAATGCAAATGTTGCAGCCGGGTTGTCGCCACCGCCGTCATATCCCTGGCTGGGCAGGTTATTGCTGTAGTTATTGACATACGTAAGGTTGGCCGAGCCTGACCACCTGTCCGACAATTTCAGGTCACCACCAACGCTGGCCGTATTCTTGGTCAGGTCGGTATTGTATACCGTCCCCTTGATGTCGTTGTTCGACAGGAAAACCCTGACCGATCCGATATCGCCAGACTTTGACAGGGCAATTGAATTATCGAAATTGACCCCTGTTTCATAGAAATCCTTGTGGTTGTTGGGCCTTGAAATCCAGGGCTGGTCTTTCCCGGTGAACTGGTCCAGTTTGAGGCCGACATCGAGGCGCGGTCCCCAACTTCTCGGCTGACCATCATTAACACCGTTACCCCACCCGTCGACATAGTTGTATGAATACTTTTTTGCAAAATCCTGGTAGGTAAGATTCGGGTCGCCTAAAGCAGTTTTCTTAAGTTCCCAGTCATATTCACTGCCGTACATACCACCGCCGTATTCATTTTGCCATGTCGGGAAACTCACGACGTTATCGAAAGAAACTGAACTGATAATATCGATGCCCAGTTTGTTTTTCGCTTGTGCTCCCCTTTTCGTGGTAACAACGACAACGCCGTTGGCAGCCCGGCTGCCGTACAATGCTGAAGCGTTGGCCCCTTTCAGGACAGTCATGGACTCGATATTGCTCGGATCAAGGTCCATGGCCCCATTGCCGTAGTCCTGGCCGCCCCAGGCGCTCATTTCAGACGCGAAGTTGCTCATCGGCGTACCGTCAACGATCCATAAAGGCTCGTTATTGCCGAATGAGTGGTTACCCCTGATGACGATCCTGGCGGATGAGCCCACGGCACCGGTTGAGTTGGTTACCTGCACACCGGCTATCTTACCGGAAAGCGCACTCACGATGTTATTCGGTTTAACCGCCGTGATTGCTTCATTGCCGATATCCTGGACTGCATATCCTATAGCCTTTTTCTCCCGTTTGATACCGAGAGCGGTAACGACAACTTCGTCCATGCTAATCATGTCGACAGCCAATTCAACATTGTACGTGTTGGAAGCGGTTATCGGCACTTCAATTTTCGTGAACCCGATCGATGAAATGGCCATTGCCTTGGCCTGTGCGTTCACCGTCAGGGTGAACCGGCCGTCGGCCCCGCTGGTCGTACCATTTTGGGTTCCCACTACAAGAATGGTTGCACCCGGAACCGGTTGCTTATCAGCAGCCGATGTCACTGTTCCGGATATTTGGCGCGTTTGGCCGAAAGCAGTTCCGGCATAAATCAGCGCGATCAGGAAAACGAGAAATTTTTGCTTCATAAGGTACTTTTAATTGGTTTCGGAATACTAAGCAATAAAAATACCGGGAAGACCAGCAAAATCAATATATTTTATTGTCGTTTCTGTGTACTATCTTAATACGTATTTATCCATATTAATGCTTTAACCTATCGTGCAAACACCGCGAACTCTGACAAACCGGTATTAGTGGTGGTTTGAGAAACTGTATTTACAATAAACACTGCCCAGGTAACAGTTTTTTCGGGGAAGGCAATCTCCTTGCAGGATTTGGCATCATTGGGCAGCTCCCCAACGTGAATAGTCGATCCGTCACTGAAAACCAGCATCCCCGATGTAACCTGGTCCTTCAGGTTCGGACGGTCGAACAGCCAAACGCTGGATATTTTCTCAGGCTGGTTCCAGTTCAGCCGGATCATGGCCGAGCCCTTTTCTCCTTCTGTGACCCATTCATTAAGCCGATAGGTGCTACCTGACTGCAGATCAGGCACGACGCCGTCCACCGCTCCTTCACCGAAATAGGTGATCAGCTCAGAAAAAATCCTGAATTTTTTGTTGGCTGAAGAAACCGTCACATTGGATCGTAACGCGATATTGTTCTTCTCCTTGATCGGGTCAATCTGCTCAGCCGGGAAGGCTTCAATACGGTTTTTTGTATCCGCGTCGAGCAGCAGGAATTCCTGCAGATTCCATGCGTACCGGCTGCCGATCGGGTCAGCCAGGGTGCGGTCGCAGAAATAGACACTGTTAAAATTTGCCGAATAACTTAACCAGGCGGTACGCCCGGTTTCACTGATAAACCTTGATGGCAGGTTCAGAAAATACGCCTGGCGCCCGAAATTCTTCATATAGGTAATCAACCTGTACGGACCGGTAATCTGATCAGATTCAAGCAGATACGAGTTCATATCCTTCATCCCCGGCCACCCGTCCGTGGTACACATAATGTACTTTTTCAAGGCCGGGTTGTAGGTAATGGTTGTGCAACCCATCCGGTCATCCCATACCAGCAGGGGCTTTATCATGGTGAAATCCGATGACCAGATGGCCGCCTTCTTCTTGTCGAAGCCGGCAAAGAATTCATATTTCGATAAATCGTTCATGTTCTCAACCGACGGGGTAACCCGGGCCATGTAAACCGCATCACCGGCTATCCAGCTGTTGTTGGCCACCCTGGGTGTCGGGTCATTATCCAAAGCACCATGCCCTATCAGATAAGCCTTTCCGTCAGGTGAGTATTGAAGGTTTTTCCCAAAATCGACGAAGTGCGGCGTCCCTAATTTTACCTGCTTTCCATCTTTCCCCGATTCTGGCATCAGAGGGTTATTCAGGTCATGGGGACAGGGAGTCCAGGTTTTCCCATAGTCTTTGGACATGGCAAAGCCTGGAAATGGACCACAAATCGCCCAGCTATACTCACCCGGATATTCAGGTTTGGAGAAATCAAAATCTACCCCGTAAGTTCCATAATACCAGATGCCGTCATAAACGAGATTGGCGCAGGGATAACGCCCTCCATAAGGAAGCGCGGATGCACCCAACGTACCCAGAGAGGTGACTTTGAGATTCATCGGATCGTTCCCTTCAATCTTAACGATCCCTGCCCTCGCTTTTTCCTTACCGCCCGATTGAACCGATTCCAACCCGATCTCACCATCGGTCCATGCACAATACATGTTATCATCGACCGCCCATGAGGGATAAAAGGTATCGGCATCGGTATAACTCACATACTGGCGGGTAAACGCCACTCCAACAATATCGGACGACTTTTCGAACGGGCATCCGGCCGGTGGATCCGACTTCCAAATCGTCGGTAGCCACGGTTTCGGATTGTACGGCACAACTCTCTCTTGTGCGTATAGGGCTGTTTGACTTATTGTTACAAGTACAAACAGGACAGACATAAAATCTCTTTTCATGTGTAAAAAATTTATTATTGTTGGGGAGAGACGGAGATCACTGCTAATTGCGGTCAATCTTCACCTCGTACGAATAGGTCTGATTCCCGTTAAAATGGCGGGGTGTTGCTGCCACTATGAGGTAAACCTCAGCATCTTTGGATTTTACCCTGATTTTCTTCTTGCCGTCTGTTGCATTCGACATCTTCAGCTCATATTGCCTTGCCGTTGTGCCTGTCCTGACCACCACCCTACCACGAAATTCAGATGTGGCACCCCCGCTGCCTTTTGCGTCGCCTCTCAGCTCAAAGGAATAGCTGCCCACTGAGGAGTTTTTGATTTTATAAACATTATAGCCCCATCCCCGGGTGACAAAATCCTGCGATGGGCGTATCCAGGTCCCACCGGTTCCGCAGTTGTCAAATGTCTTAACGAAGGGGTGGATATCCAGGGAGTCGCCATATTTTTTCAGCTCCTTAGATGCCCTCTCTTCAGTACCTGCCGGGAATCCGGGGAAACCACTAACGTTATGAGCGGCGAAATCGGCATACAGGTCAGCGAATTTTCCCTCGCCCAGCTGATAGTATAGGTATTCCTGCGGCATCACTTCGATCTTTTCGAAAAAACTGGCTGCCATGAACTTCTTTGGAACCTTACGGACATCCGTGAGGTAGTTAAGTAAAATGTTCATCCCATACTGGTGACATCCACGCTGCCAATTCTCAACTTCCCCAGGCTCACGGTTCTCGAAACTGTACCACATAGTCACCTGAGGATTGGCGGTGACTGCCGATGCCGTAATATATTCATCCTTGCTCTCTGGATGCTTGGTTGCAGCGTACCAGTTTGCGGTTGCCTCAATAAACCATTGACTGTCACCACTATATTTAAAACCGGGTGAATTGGCTTTATATTGAAAAATATGAAAGCCCTCATGCTGGGCACCTGAACTTCCGGTTTTTGCATAGGCAATCGGGATGGTCAGATATGGATATCCGTTCTCATCGGTTCCCTGCCCCATAGCCCATCCCTGCGGTTTGAACAGGTCTTTCCCATTATGGATGTAAACATTGTAAAAAAATCCAGCCAAGGGATTCGGCGGATCCGACATGTGAAACGTGTTTAAACAGTCGTTTCGCACATCCACCAGAGTGTTCAGAAGCTCAGTAGCCTGAACCTGATAATCGAAACTCTTATCCCACCAGACAATAAAGATCCCATCGGTTTTGTATTGGCAGTTTTCAATCGTCGCATAGGTCGATTTGATCGAATAGCTCTTTCCTTCCTGAGCGCTTGCTCCACCCGAAATCATCATCAGGAAAAGGAAACCCAACCCTAGTTGTCTTTTTTTCATGTTGTTAGATTGGTGAAAACCCCATAACTTTTGTCAAGTTAAAATAGTCTGATGAGAACAGAGGTCATTCCACTATTTTATCTTATGGGTATACTAAGTTAAAACCCGCATGGTCTATTGAGTCTGGATTGTTATTTTTGAACAAAACGTTCAAATCCGTAACATGAAAAATCTCCTTGCTATTTTCCTGGTAGCGGCTACCCTTCAGGCAGGCGCGCAAACCCGTTCAGGGAATAAATCCCTTCCTCTTTTCGAAGGCTCGCCTGAAGCAGTTGGAATGTCGGTTGAAAGGCTTTCCAAAATCGATGACATGTGTCAGAAGGCAGTCCAGGAAAGCGATATCCCGGGCGTGGTGGCACTGGTGGCCCGTAAAGGTCAGATTGTATTCTACAAGGCATTTGGCATGGCGGATAACGCTTCTAAAAGGCCTCTGAAACGTGATGATATCTTCCGGATCGCTTCGCAAAGCAAGGCCATTACTTCCACCGCTGTGATGATGCTTTGGGAGGAGGGGAAATTCCGGCTCGACGACCCGATCTCAAAATACATCCCTGAATTCAAGAATCCGAAGGTGCTCAATACATTTACCTACGCCGATACCACGTATACTGCAAAACCGGCATCCCGGGAAATCACCATCCGGCACCTGCTCACGCATACCTCAGGAATCGGATACGGCGAGATTGATGGCGACGAGAGATTCAGCCTGATATACAGGAAAGCCGGGGTTACCGATCTGTTTACGACCGAAAAGGTCACCATCGGCGAAAGCGTCAGGAAGCTGGCGAAACTGCCGCTCCACCACAATCCGGGAGAAGGTTACACCTATTCCGAAGGGCTCGATGTGCTCGGCTATTTTATCGAGGTAGTATCAGGGATGCCGTTTGACGTCTTCCTTAAGACCCGGCTTTTCGATCCGCTCGGGATGACGGATACCGGCTTTTACCTTCCTGCCGGCAAGGCCAGCCGGCTGGTACCGGTTCAATACCCGGAGGATGAAAAATGGGTCCGCTACCCCATCACTTTCTATGATCCCGACTATCCGGTTAAGGGTGCAAAATCATTCTTCTCAGGTGGTGCCGGTTTATGCAGCACGGTTAAGGATTATGCCACCTTCCTCCAGATGTACCTCAACGGCGGTGAATTAAACGGCATCAGAATCCTGAGCCGCACAACGATTCAAACCATCATGGGCAACCAGTTCCCGGCCCTCTGGGAAGGCAAGGGAGAACATTATGGCCTGGCATTCGGTGTGATAGGCCAGAAAA
This sequence comes from uncultured Porphyromonadaceae bacterium, assembly GCA_964416825.1. GTDB lineage: Bacteria > Bacteroidota > Bacteroidia > Bacteroidales > UBA12481 > UBA12481. The sequence continues at coordinate 4,969 of CAYQFT010000115.1, read as the reverse complement.
AGCAGGATCTCGGCGGTGAAGGCAGCGTTGGCACCTTCAACTGGGGTGGCTATTTCAATACCCAGTATTTCGCTGACCCTAAAGAACAAGTCATCGGCCTTATCTTTAAACAAACCCAGGATACCAGAAAAGACGATACCGGCTGGATGTTTAAAATCCTTGTTGAGGCCTCAATCGATAACTGATCCGGATCCGTCTATTTCACAATCTTCTTAATATCAAGTATAAAGATACTTCTGCCGTGAGTTGCCGCCACCAGCTCCAGTTCCCTGGGCTGGATAGCCAGGTCATGGACAGCTGCCGTAGGAAGGTTATTGCAGATGGAGATCCACTTCTCCCCTTTGCTAAGGGTCACATAAACACCAAGATCAGTGCCGATGTAAAGAACATCGGGATGCCGGGGATCTTCAAGAATCACATTTACCGACTCATCAGGCAGACCTCCGCTAATGCTGGTCCAGGTGGCTCCATAATCGTGTGAGCAATAGATGTAGCTGCTGAAATCATCTTCCCTGTATCCCGTTAAGGTAGCATAAACAGTACCTGGATCGTGCTGCGATGCACGAACGCGCGAAACCCATTTCCCGGGAAGGCCCTGGTTGATTAAAGTCCACGACTTTCCATCATTCCTGGTCACATGGATATTGCCGTCGTCGGTACCTGCGTAAAGAACACCTCTCTGAAGCGGAGACTCAGAAACAGTCGTAATGGTTCCATAGGGCACGTTCCCCTGCTTTTCAGGTCCTGGATTGGTGGTGAGGTCGGGGCTTAACGATTCCCAATGATCACCGCGGTCCCTCGATTTCATCATTTTCTGGGTGCCCAGGTAAAGGGTTTTCGGATCGTATTTCGAAATAATATACGGAGTCATCCAGTTGAACCGCAATGCAGGATCATTCTTCCCTGCCTCAGGCTGGATATGCGCTGTGGCACCGGTAACCATGTTTTTCCGGATCAACACACCAAACTGGTGCTCATAATATATAACATCAGGATCGGTCGGATCGGGCTCGGTGAAGTAACTGTCGCCTCCACCCCATTGATCAAGGTACACATCTTTCCATGTATTTTCGATACCGTAGGTGGTCAGCCGGTCCAGCGCATCATATTTCGAGGGCCCGTATATCGCTGCATTGTCCTGGGTACCGCCATAGATATTGTAAGGATTGGCATTGTCAACCGTAACGGCATAAAATTCTCCTATCGGTAGATTATTGACATGAAGCCAGTTAACACCACGATCATAGGACATATAAAGCCCGCCGTCATTTCCAAGGATCAGGCGGTCGGGATGTGCGGGGTCGATCCACATGGCATGCTGGTCGAGATGCATGACCCGGATGTCGTGGGAAAGCAGGTGAACGATCGTTTCTCCGGTTGCGACATAGGACCTGCCCCCATCAACCGACCGTATCAGTTTGTTTCCCAGCAGGTAGATTTCATCGGGATTATCGGGTGAAACCTGAACAATGCAGTAATCGGAATTGATTGCAGTGGGTATTGCGGAATCGTTCATTTTTGACCAGCTGCTACCGCGGTCAGTCGACCGGTACAGCTCGCCCCCGATCTTTCTGTCGCTGCCGGGCCGTTTGGACTGGTTATCCAGAATGGCATAAATCAAGTCAGGCTTTAACGGAGCAATGGCCAGACCGGTTCTTCCGATATGCTCTCCAACCGGAAGGCCATTGGTCAGCCTGACCCAGTTTTTCCCGGCATCTGTTGTTTTGTAAACACCGCTTCCCGGACCAAAGGTCAGGTTATTCCAGGGTTTCCGGTCGCGCTCCCAGCTTACCGCAAAAAGCGTCCGGCTGTCATCGGGAGCCATTACAATATCAACGACTCCAGCACGGTCCGAAATGTAGAGTATCTTTTCCCAGCTCTTTCCACCGTCGGTGGTTTTGTACAATCCGCGTTCCTCATTCTGGCCGAAGTTACGTCCGATCGCGGCAACATACACGATATCAGGATTATCAGGATCGATCACGATTTTTCCTATATGATTGGTCCCAACCAAACCCATGTGCTGCCAGTTCTTTCCTCCGTCGACGGATTTAAAAACACCGGTTCCCGAATAGGAGCTCCGTGCCATCAACACCTCCCCGGTGCCTACCCAAACAGTCTCCGGATCCGAAGGGGCAATGGCCACGCAGCCAATCGCAAAAGCCGATTCGTGCTCGAAAACAGGATCCCATGTTACCCCGTTGTTGATTGTTTTCCAGAGGTTGCCCGAACCAACACCCACATATAGTGTATAGGGCTGCGTGGGATGGCAGGCTATTGACTGGATCCTGCCTCCCTGAAATTCCGGGCCGACAGCCCGCCATTTCAGGTCGCCAAATTCCGATCTGCTGATCATTTCCCGGTGCAGCGACCAGGAACTCATTCTGTTCTCAACCCGATTACCGCCGCTGGTTTCCTGCGATCTGGCGACAGTTGTTGAAAAAGCAATTACGATCCCTCCGCAAAGGAGGGTGAGTAAAATCCTAAACTTCATTTTGAAATCTTCTTAATGATTTAAATCCCTGAATTGTTATTATTCCAGGCTCATTTTGCACAATTTCTTATATTCATTCTGATGTGCAGAACCATCAGCAGTAACACTCCCCTTTCGCCAGGCTTCGGCCGCCTCACTGTTCTTCCCCGTCGCCTTCAGCGCCTTCCCTTTCCAGTACCAGCCGACAGCCTCCTCGGTCCGAACCGACTGTCCAACCCCGAGATTTTCGGGGAAGGTCAAAGCAGCCTCAAACTGCTTAAGGGCGTCCTTGTATTTTTTCTGATTGAAAAGATCAATACCTTTCCCGATATGTGCCTTGTTAAAAAGATCCCACGTCAGCGTTGATCCTTCCCAGTTCACAAAATACGGCGTCTTTATCAACAAACTATACGCCTCCTCAAACCGCTTTTCATCCAGATAATTCTGCGCGAGATCCTGTATGATGTCTGATCGCCTCATCCCCTTGAACTGCATGGTTTCAAGAACCTTAATTGCTTCGGGTCTTTTGTTGTTATCCACCAGCACCCGGGCAAAATCCCGGTACAGAGTCTGATCCAAAGGTCTTGACTGTATGGCTTTCCTGAAGCATTCCTCCGATTGGGCATGGTCTTCCTTAACCACCCAATGATACAGTCCGAGGTTTCGCCAGGGGATGCTCATCGTCGGTCTTATTTCAGCCGCCCGGGTCCATTGGACGGAAGCTTCATCCAGCCGGCCATAATTTCCCAAAAGGTTACCCAGCTGATAATGAGCAAGTGCATCATTCGGATTCACACGGATAGCAAATTCAAGGACGGGCAAGGTCTCCGGCCTGGAAGCCATAATAAAATCCTGATTATTGGCGGCGGCCTGCTTCAGGTAACTGCCGGATTTGTCAGGGGTTCCCGACTGTGCGAACAAATAAGCCAGGTGATATTGGATCAGGATGTTCCGCTTTTCCGCCGGCACCCCGCTGATGCAGGCATTCTCCAGAATCCAGGCTGCTTCGGCAGCCAATCCCAGCTCGGAAAAGGCAATGCTCGCCTCCAGCATCTCAAAGTCATATTCACCCAGATACTGCCGGGCCGGAGTGGTCAATTTCTCCGGGTTTTTTAACACAACTGCCTCCAACGACCTGCTGATCAGGTCGGTAGGATTGATAGCAACCCTGCTTTTTACCAACTCTAAGGCTTTACTTCCAGAGCCGTTTGCGAAAAGTGCGATGCAGTAATGATGAAAAGCCGCTGAATTGTTTCGGTTTCCTGCGATAGCCTGTTCAAAATGCCCGATAGCGTCCTTAAACTTTTTCTGTAGCATTTCCCCGCGGCCTACCAGATCAAACCCGATGGATTCAGTTCCCAGGCACCGCGATGCCTTGTACCCGCATTTTATGGCATCATCAGCCTTGCCCTGCCGGAGATTACTCATTCCCAGAAAATACCAGGCCAACCCGTCATCATTAGGAATCTGATTCAGTGCTTTCACAAAACCTTTGGCCGCCTCCTCGTACCTGGCACTCTCAAAATCCAGGATGGCAAGGTCCCTCAGTGCATCGAGGTGTAACGCATCCTGATCCAGAACCATCCGGTAATACTTCCGGGCCATGTTCCGGTCAAGCGCCCGGTCAAATTTCTGCGCCTTCAGATATAGCTCCTGAATAGTCAGCTGATTATCAGGCTTATTCACATAGGTCGGCTGAGTCGGCGGAACTACAGTTGGCAAAGGCAGGGGATTCACAAAGGCCCCCAGCTCCTTACCCGCAGCACTTTTAAGTATCACCGCCACCTCATTCTCGTTCGGCAACGCACACGAAACCGTCACCGCCTGCTCCGGCGAAACATCAACGACCGAACTAAAAATCACTTCCTCAACTCCCTCAACTCCCTTAACTCCCTCAACTCCCTCAACTCCCTTAACTCCCTTAACTTTCTCAGCCGATGAAAGTGGGCGGCACGGGCGTCCACCGGACGCCCCAACGGGGACAAGGCCAGATACGGTGCGGTATGCACAGGCGTTTGTGCCAAATGCAACCCTTGATCTCCTGGTCGACGCAGTCTACCGGTCGGGGACCGATCCAAGAGCCGTTGGTCCGGGACCGGAAACCATTTTTACCTCCAGGGATACCCTCAAAATCAGCTGGACGCCGGATCCGCGTGACAGCTACAAATTGCTGATCGTTGACAACAAAGGCACAAAAATCATCGAGATAGAACCTGAAGCACCCAGCCTGATTGCCTGGGTACCCAATCTCAAACCCGGCCTCTATTACTGGAAATTCATCGGTAAGGATGAGTTGTGGAAGGTGGGGAGGTTTAGGGTGATAGAACGATGATTTGTTGATGTGATGATGTGATGATGTGATGATTTGGTGATGTGATGATGTGATGATTTGATGATTTGATGATTTGAAGATGTGATGATGTGCTGATGCCTGGCGTGGGGCAGGTCATGAGGCCGCAGGTAAATTGTTTGCATTGTCTGCATTATTTGCATTGC
>CAYQFT010000114.1:0-11571 GCA_964416825.1 uncultured Porphyromonadaceae bacterium | reverse complement strand
GCGAGTGCGAAAAGTTTCATTGAAGTTTTCATGGCTTTTGTTTTTTATTGTTTTTTTAATTTTTTCAATACTGTTTACACTGCCAGACAGGCAAACGCTGTTCCAATTGGGTGTTACAATTGCAAAATATTGAAAATCAAATAATTAATAATGTGCCAAAAATGTCAAAGATTCCAAATAATGGAAAAAATGTAATTAAAATTGGAATTACCTATCATTTTCGCCAAGTATTTTTACCTTGTGTGGTGAGAATAAACGGACTTTAACCTACCGTAATACCTGTAACTTCACCATGAAACTTTTACGTGCTCTTTATTTTACCGGATTGTGCTGCCTCATTGTTGGATGCAGCCGAGATTACATAGTAGACCAAACTACACGCCAACGATTGAATTTTGACCAGGGATGGAAATTCCATCTGGGGCATGCCGCTGACCCATCAAAGGATTTTAATTTTAGAACGGACCTGATATATGCGAAAACCGGTCGCGCAAATTCATCGGCAATCAATCCCGGTTTTAACGACGGCGAATGGCGCCAGCTCGATCTTCCGCATGACTGGGCGGTGGAATTGCCCTTTGCAGAGTCGGATGATTTTAACCAGATGGCTCATGGATATAAGGCTTTGGGCGGTTTTTATCCGGAAAATTCGGTTGGCTGGTACCGAAAGGCATTTACAATTCCCCGGGCGGATTCCGGAAACCTGTTTTCAATCACCTTCGACGGCGTATTCCGAGATGCAAAGTTCTGGTTGAATGGGTTTTATCTTGGCACAAATGAAAGCGGTTATATCGGGGTAACCTGGCCCATAACCGATTACCTGAATTTTGGCAAAGAAAATGTCCTGGTTGTGAGGGTGGATGCCTCCCAGTATGAAGGCTGGTTTTATGAAGGAGCCGGGATCTACCGCCATGTTTGGCTCAACCGGTTCAATCCGGTTCATATTCGGGAAAACGGGGTATTTATATACTCTGATGTAAACGGTTCAAAAGCCAGGGTAAATGTGGAGGTCGCCCTTGATAGTGATAATAATTCCAGCAAAAATATCAGGCTTAAAACCACGGTTTCCGACCGCTCGGGCCGGATTCTCGCTGAGAAAACGAGCCGACCGTCTGTTTCAACTATAAAGCAGCAGTTCCCTCTTGATAAGCCGCGGCTGTGGGCACTTGAAGACCCTTATCTGTATCGGGCAACTACGGTTGTTTATGTAAACAATCAGGAAACGGACCGGATCATAACCCGATTTGGTATCCGGACGATTGAGATAACTCCGGATAAGGGTTTGCTTCTCAATGACAAATCAGTCAAGATACTGGGAACCAACAATCACCAGGATCATGCCGGGGTTGGGAGCGCGCTGCCGGATTACCTGCAGTATTACCGGATTCAGGAGCTTAAGAATTATGGCGTCAATGCCTATCGGACCAGCCACAATCCCCCCACGCCCGAGCTGCTGGAGGCCTGTGACAGTCTGGGGATGCTTGTGCTGGATGAAACCCGGCTGCTGAATTCCAGCCCGGAATACATGAGTCAGCTCGAGCGGCTGATACTCCGGGACCGAAATCATCCATCGGTTTTTATGTGGTCCATCGGGAATGAGGAGCAAAACGTCCAGACCACATCGCACGGTAAGCGGATTGCCCTTGCGATGATGGATAAGCTCAGGGAACTTGATCCGACCCGCACCTGTACGTATGCGGCCGATTTGGGCAATGAATATCAAGGTATCAATGAAGTCATTCCGGTCAGGGGGTTTAATTACCGGCATCAGTCCATGAAGGATTATCACCGTGATCATCCCGGTCAGCCGGTATTGGGAACCGAGATGGGCAGCACGGTTACCACAAGGGGCATTTATACGATGGATTCGGTGAAAGGTTACCTTCCGGATCAGGATCTGACCGCACCCTGGTGGGCCTCGCTTGCCGAAGCCTGGTGGCCCCAGGCGGCTGAGAATGATTGGATCATGGGAGGGTTTATCTGGACCGGCTTCGATTATCGCGGCGAGCCTACGCCGTTTAAATGGCCGAATATCAACTCGCATTTCGGAATTCTGGATGTCTGCGGATTCCCCAAAAACCTGGCTTTCTATTATAAATCCTGGTGGAGCCAGGATGATGTTTTACATATCAGCCCGCATTGGAACTGGCCGGGCAGGGAAGGACAGACTATCAAGGTTTGGGTGAACAGCAATGCGGACGAGGTGGAGCTTTTCCTTAACGGCTCCAGTTTGGGCAAGAAGACCATGCCGCGAAACAGCCACCTGAACTGGGATGTGGCCTATTCACCGGGAAAACTGGAAGCAAAGGGCTGGCGCAATGGCAGAGAGATTCGGGAAAAGGTGGAAACGACCGGCAAGCCGGTGGATGTAGTCCTCATGGTGCATAAAACCACCCTTTTCGCCGACGGCAGGGACGCCACCGTAATAAATATAAGGACCCTGGACGGACAGGGACGTTGGGTGCCGGATGCCCAAAACCTGATCCGGTTCAGCATTGAAGGTGATGCCCGGATCATCGGGGTGGGGAACGGCGATCCCAGCAGTCACGAATCCGATCAATGCAAGCCGGGAGAGTGGCAGCGCCATCTGTTTAACGGGTATTGTCAGGTGATCCTGCAGGCGGGCAAGAATCCGGGGATCATTAAATTCAAGGCTGAAGCGGAAGGATTGTGGCCGGGAGAATCGGAAATACATGTCGTATCGGTTTATCCGGTCCTGAACAATGAGATCGCTCCATTTACTCAGGAATCCGTCAACATCGCCGGAGAAACCAAGATGATCGGAGCCGACATATCCTTTTTGCCGCAGCTCGAGAGCCGGGGAATGAAATTCTATGATCAGGGACAATTGAAGGACCCGATTGCCATTCTTAAGGATCATGGGTTCAATTACGTGAGACTGAGGATATTCAATAATCCGGAAAATCCTGAAGGATACGCGCCGGGAGAGGGTTGGTGTGATCTGGGTCATACACTCATAATGGCAAAAAGGCTCAAGGCACTAGACATGAAGTTTTTATTGGATTTTCACTATTCCGATACCTGGGCGGATCCTCAAAAGCAGTTTAAGCCGAAAGCCTGGGAGGGGCTGGATTTCGAGCAGCTGAAAGATGCGCTTAAACAATATACGAGGCGGGTTATGGCAGCCCTTGCCGAACAGGGCACGCCGCCTGACATGGTTCAGATTGGCAATGAGATTAACCACGGGATGGTCTGGCCGGAGGGGCATGTGGGAAACCCGGACCAGCTGGCGGAGTTAATAAAGGCGGGAGTTGAGGGGGTGAAGGAAGTTAAGGGAGTTAAGGGAGTTAAGGGAGTTGAGGGAGTTAAGGGAGTTGAGGGAGTTAAGATTATGCTGCATGTGGCGTTGGGGGGGCAGCATGATGAGACGGTTTTGTGGATTGACCAGATGATGGCGAGGGGGTGTGAATTTGATGTCTTGGGGCTATCTTTTTATCCGAAATGGCACGGTAGTTTATCGGATTTGAGAAACAACCTGAGCAAGCTGATTCAGCGCTATCCGCAGCCGATATGCCTGGTTGAGTACTCCCATATGAAGGAGGAGGTGAATGACCTGGCCTTCTCGGAATTTAAGAACCGGATCATGGGCACCTGCATCTGGGAACCGCTGAATACTTGGGAAAAAGTCTTTGACAGGGATGGAAACAGCAATGATTTCCTGCGCCTATATGACCAGTACAAGTAACTAATTATTGCTGCGGAAAGCTCAGCCGAACCCAGGCGCCTTTTTCGGGATTATTGCCCACTTCAATCGAACCCTCATGCCTTTCCATGATCAGCTGTATAATGGACAGGGAAAGCCCGATGTTGTTGTCAATATGGCTTTCACCCGGCGTCAGGAGATCATAGGTAGTCCGGAGGCTCTCTTCATTAAATCCTTTCCCTTCATCGACGCATTTAAAAATATACTTTCCATTCTCAAGTGCGCCATGTATTTCGATGTTTGACCCGGGTTCTGAATATTTTACTGCGTTGGCAATAATCTCGTTGAAACAAATGGTGGTTGTTACGGGATCCGAGGTCAGGACCTCCCAGCCGGGATTGGGCTTGATTTTAAAGTGAAGATTCTTATCGCCAAACTGCTTGAGCGCAAACTCCCTGGCATCGCTGATCAGGGTTGAAACCTTGTTCTGGTTGGGCTTCAGTCTGTAATTTTTGGTTCTGAGATCCGTAACCATAAGAGCCCGGTCGGCAAACCGCTCCAAACGCTTGAGGGAAATGTCCATCATGTTAATGAAATCCTTGATCTCGTCCGGCAGTTCTGTTTCGGTCATCAGCCAGAATGAACCGAAGATTCCATTCAATGGGGTTCTGATCTCGTGACTTGCGAGCTTTAAAAACTCTATTTTGGCGTTGTCAAGTTCTTTCAGTTGCTTGTTTGCAGCCTCCAGCTCCTTGGTTCTCTCGGCAACTTTTTGTTCCAGCCAGACGTTAACCTCTTTTAATTTCTCCCTGGCATCCTTAAGTTCCAGGTGGGTTTTTACCCTGGCCATCAGTTCGTTTGGATCGAAAGGTTTGGTTACATAATCTTTGGCTCCGAGTTCAAACCCCCTGACGATATCGGCCTTATCCATCTTGGCGCTCAGGAAGATTACCGGAATTTCCCGGGTTGCCTCGTTTTTGTTGAGCTCCTCACAAACCTCAAAACCATCCATTTCAGGCATCATAATATCCAACAAGATAAGATCAGGTGGATTCTCTGAATTCGCTATTTTCAGGGCCTTTGGACCATTAAGGGCAACCTTACGCTTGAAATTCGTAAGCAGTCCATTGAGAATGTCAATGTTATCGGGACTGTCGTCAACCAGTAAGATGGTTTTAGAATACAAATCTTCCATACCTCAATTTTTTATTTCTTATCCAGAATAATCTGCAAAATACTCAAAGCTTCTTCAAAATCATACGATTCAATACAATCTTTGATCGATTTCATTTCTGTCTCGCAACCGTTTATTGGACCAATATCTTCCAGCCACGGTTTCGACGAGGCATCATCGTCCTGTAATAATTGCTTAAGCTTCTGTAATTTGTCCCAAACATCCTCCAGGTTTGCCTTGATTGAAGGGGTGTCTGTCAGCGATTGTGGGTTGGTATCGGATTCCTGTAATTTCTCAAGGTCATGCAGGACCGAATTGATAGCCTCCTCCAGGTTTAGCATGGATACCTCTTCGGCTTTTCCCGCTTTCAGTTCCTCTTCTACAACCTTCGCTGTTTTAAACACTCCATCAATCCCCAGGTTTCCAGCCACACCTTTTAAGGTATGAGCCATGCGCACGGCTTCTTCCCGCGGGCCTGAACCCGACGAGAGTCGTAAGCTTGCACCATGGATCTCCTCAAAATGTTGTGCCCCCTTATCCTTAAACTTCCTGAGAAGCTTAAGAAACAAATCGGAATTACCTCCCACCCTGGACAACCCTGCTTCAACATCAATCAGCTCAAAATCAGGTATTAATCCCCCCTTCTTACTTCTTCCTTCTTCCTTCTTCCTAATTTCTGCCTTCTGCCTTCTGCCCTCTGCCTTCTCTTCCGCAATCCACTGAACCAGCGCCCCAAACAACTCATCCAAGTCGATCGGCTTCATCACAAACCCCTGCATCCCAATGGACTCGCACTTCTCTCGAATCCCCTCCATCACATCAGCCGTCATGGCGAGAATGGGTAATTCCTCCTTGCCTACGGTAAGCCTGATATTTTTGGTTGCGGTATATCCATCCATCACCGGCATCTGAAGGTCCATCAGAACAATATCATAATAGCCCTTTTCTGATTTAGCGACCATCTCAACAGCTTCTTTGCCGTTGTTCGCTATTTCTACAATCAGTCCCTGACCTTGAAGCAGTTCACTGGCAACCTGCTGGTTTGTTTCGTTGTCCTCAGTCAGCAGAATCCTGGCACCCTGACGCCTGGACAGATCATCAATGAACTTGGCTCCCTTTTCTTTTCTTTTAACTTTTCTGATGTTTTCCTTACCAAAGGCTGTGATAATGGTATTGAACAGGTCAGCATTGGACGCAGGCTTAGCCAGAAAACCTTTGATCCCCAGATCCTTTGCAACCAGTGCTACTTCTTCTCTGCCATAAGCAGTTGCCATGATCACAACGGGCGATTTAAACCGATCATCCGCCATGATCCGTCGGGTTGTCTCCATTCCATCCATTTCCGGCATTTGCCAGTCAATGAGCAATGCATCATACGGATCACCGGCCGATCGAACCAATTCCTCGATGGCAGCCATTCCTGATGATACTGTGGTTGGAATGAATGAGAACGATTCCAATGTTTCCTTGAAGATCTCCAAACTTGTGAGGTTATCATCACATACCAAAACCTTTAATCCCTGCAATTCGGTTGTTGGGATGTATTCTGACCGGGTTTGATCTTCGCTCACACCCAAAAGAGCTGTAAAATAGAATGTACTTCCATGCCCGTAATCGCTTTCTGCCCAGGCTTCTCCGCCCATCATGGCTGCCAGTTTCTTGCTGATAGTCAACCCTAAACCGGTTCCACCGTACTTTCGGGTGGTAGAAGCATCGGCCTGACTAAAGGCTTGGAAAAGTTTTCCCAGTTGCTCGGGTGTCAATCCGATACCGGAGTCACGAACTGAAAATTTAACCATGATTTTGTCATCGATTCTTTTTTCCAGTTCAGCACTTACAACGATCTCTCCTTCTTGTGTAAATTTGACTGCATTGCTGCAATAGTTGGTTAGGATCTGTCCAATACGTAAGGGATCACCAATCAGGTTAACGGGAAGGTTCCTGTCAACGCGCACGGCAAATTCAAGTCCTTTTTCCTGAGCTTTCTGGGATGTCATGTTGGCAATGGTGTCCATCACAATCTCAAGATCAACCTCAGTCTCTTCGATGTGCAATTTACCGGCCTCAATTTTTGAAAAATCGAGGATGTCATTTATTATTCCGAGCAAAGCCTGCGCAGAACGTTCAACTTTTACCAGATAATCCGTTTGTTTTTCCGTAAGATCAGTTTTAAGCGCCAGATTCGTTAAGCCGATCACTGCATTCATGGGTGTTCTGATCTCATGCGACATCGTAGCCAGGAATTGACTTTTAGCAACCGTTGCTGCATTTGCCTGTTCATTCGCAATTTCCAATTCAGCGGTTCGCTTCTGAACAAGAGCCTCTAAAACAGCTTGCCTTCTCTTAAGTAATCTAATTCTCCAGTAGTTGATCAATAGAACAATCCCAAGAATGAAAGCACTTCCGAACAGATAAACCCACCAGGTTTTTGTCCAGGGACGTGTCACCAGGATAATCATCTGAGCGCCCGCTGTATTCCATTGGCCGTCGTTATTACATGCGATAATTTTAAGCGTATGCTCACCCACAGGAAGGTTTATCAGCTGTAACTTCCGTTCAGTTACCGGCGCACGAAAGGCCGAATCCACACCCGTGAGCTGAATTCTGAATTGAACTTCATCAGGCTGGTAATAGCTTAGTGCTGAATAGTTTATTTCAATCCAGTCTGATGGCAATACCTTAATGGCTGCGGCATTGTCAATCGGAATACTGTCAACCAGATGGTTATTCACGAAAACACTTTCAATCAATACCGGAGGAACATAATGATTCATCGGGATCCGGTTCGGGTTGATTTCGACTACTCCTTTTTCCGTGGGGATCCAGAAAGTGCCGTTTCTGTCAATGGTTGATCGGGCGGGGGAGTTGCATTGGTTGACTGGCAAACCGTCGTTCCGGTTATACAGGGTGCATTTGATTTTCTGAATTTTTCCGGCAACCTGATCGAACAGATCCTGCTTTTTCACCTCCATGACTCCAACAATCGATGGAAGCCAGAAACTGCCAAGAGAATCTTCTAAAATATAAAAAGGCGTATCGTTGATTAAACCCTCTTGCAGGGAGAACCTTGTGAACCGTCTGTCATGATACCAATAGAGGCCATCAGTGGTTGCCAGCCAGGTGTTTTGATCTTTGTCCACATAAATATGAAATATGGTATTCGCGTTGAATCCATCACTTTCCTGAATCTCATCGATACCTCCATCGGGGTTTAAACGGTTCAATCCACTACTGGTTCCGATCAATACACTGCCATCGGGTAATGCTTTAACACTCATTACGGTATTGGATACCAAGCCATTCTTGGTGCTGTAGTGTCCGGCAATCCTTCCATCTGCCAGTTTATATACCCCGTTGCTGCTGGTCGTGATCCAGATATTTCCGGTATCATCTTCATAAACGCCCCTGAAGTTGTATTGCGGCAACTCCGGATATAGCTTATTGACAAGCTCTTCCTTGCCTGTCGGTGAAATCCTGAGTAATGCGGAGGACAAGCTGATCCAAAGATTCTTCTTAGAGTCCAGAAACAGATCACGCACCCGGGCATCTGTCAGGTCAAACCGGATCGGATAGGGTGTCACCCTGCCATCCTTGATAACATCGATCGTTCCATTATCGTGACCCACAAGAATTCTTCCGTCTCCAAGTTCGCAGGTAGCATTTACATAGGTGCCACTCAGACCATCCCGGTTTGTGCGGGCAACGAACTTTCTGGCCTTTATTTGAGATAGTCCTGATTTATATACGGATAGCCAGATTGAATTCTCATTGTCAATTAAAATGGCCTCAACAAAAGGGTGATTTAATCCTTCTGTAACAACCGATTTGATTAATCTGGTCAACGGGTCGGCAAGGTACAATCCGGTTGAGGTTGCAAGCAGCAGGCAACCTGACTTGTCGGGGGCAATGTCGTTGATGGCAATGCTCTGATTGGCTGCAAAAGGTTCTATCTCCCCGTTTTTCATGAAAAACAATCCGGACTGATTTCCTATATACAAGGTCCCGTCAGTATGGAACTCGAGAGTAGTGATGGATCCTATTGATTTTGCCGTGGATGTGGAATAACTGGTAAGTTTCTTGTCGCGATAGCGGAATAATCCATTGTTATCTGTTCCGATCCAGATGGTTCCATCCTGATCCTGAGCCAGCACCGTCACATCTTTCAGACCAGAAGCTGAATTGGCTCCATCGCTGATAAAAACTACCGTGGTGTCCTTGAGATAGAACAATCCCTTATCAGAATCGGCGGCCCAAACCCGGTCCTCCCTATCAACCAGAATAAAGTCCCTCAATACAGCTAATCCCCGGTCCCGGGTCCATGACTTGAATTTCCCCTGATTGTACGACAGGATTCCATCGCCTTTTGTCGTCATCCAGAACTTGCCCTGGGTATCCTCATCAACATCCCTGAAATAGCCCATTTTGATTTCTGGGGTATTGTTTTTGTCAAAGACCTTAAAGTGTTTTCCGTCATACCGGGCGAGACCATTGGCTGTTGAAAACCACAGTTCGCCTTTTCCCGAAAGAAATAGCCCTTGTACCAGATTTGAAGGCAGTCCATCCTCAACGGTGAGGTTATCAATAGTATATTGGCTAAAACCCTTTTCAAATTCAACAGAATAGCCCAAATGCGGTTGTCCGGTTGCAGGGAATGACAGCAGGCCAACTACCGAAAAACAGAACAAGAAAAATAGGGTACGAGTCATTTCCTCTCCAAAAAGTCTGATTCTATTTAAACGTCATTGCCCGACAACTTGCAGCAGTATTTCCAGAGCTTCTTCAAAGTCATAGCCTTCCACGAGCTTCCGCATTTCCTGGAATTGCTTCTCAAATCCCTCAACGGGACCAATCTGGTCCAATAAGGCCTTGGCTTCCGGATCATCGTTTTTGAGCAGATCTTTCAGCTTCACCACTTTTTCTTTAACATCCTCCAACCGCACTGATTTGCCTCCTCCGTTTTCGTCAGCCTCAGCAATCCCCAGTTTGTTAAGGTCCTCGAGAGTGGCATCAACAGCTTTTTTAAGGGCTTCGAGCGTAGACTCTTCAAGATTGCCTGCTTTCAGCTCGGCCTCGGCCATTTTGGCTGCCTCAAATACCTCCATGATTCCCAGGTTCCCGGAAACTCCCTTGAGGGTGTGGGCCATCCTGACCGCAATTTCCATCTCTCCGATGGTGATTTCCCGGGTGACCTCATCGTAGTGGAGTGAGCCCTTTTCCCTGAATTTCCTCAGCAACTTCAGGTAGAGCCCGGCATTGCCGCCAACCCTCCTTAGACCGTCGAGCGTGTTGATCCGCTCAAACGCCGGCACATCCTCAATCTTCACCTGCTCCTTCATCCCTATTACTTCCCCCTTCTCACTTCCTTCTGCCCTCTGCCTTCTGCCTTCTGCCTTCTCCTGCGGTATCCACTGCACGAGCGCTCCATAAAGCTCGTCCGGATCAATCGGCTTCATCACGAAGCCCTGCATTCCGATTTCTGCGCAGCGCTCGCGAACGCCCTCCATCACGTCGGCTGTCATGGCCAGAATAGGAAGTTCGTCTGCTGATCTTATCTTACGGATATTGATCGTAGCATTATATCCATCCATCACGGGCATTTGCAGATCCATCAGAACCAGCTCATAGTATCCGGGTTGGACTTTTGAAACCATGTCAACGGCCTCCTGACCATTATTAGCGACCTCAAGGCATAGACCCACGCTTTCGAGTAATTCGGTGGCCACCTGCTGGTTGGTCTCATTGTCCTCGGTGAGCAGGAGTCGTGCGCCGGCAATCAACTTAAGTGATTCTATATGCTGAAGGCCTTTTTCAATCCGGCCTGCCTTTCGTTTTCCTTCCTGGCCGAAAACATTCATGATTGAGTCGAAGAGAGACGAATACGTAACCGGCTTTGCAAGGAAACCCTTGATCCCGATTTCAGCGGATTCTTTTGCCAGGGCTTCGTTACCGAAAGCCGAGACCATGATTATGGTGGGGGTTTTGATGTTTTTTTCCTTGTTGATGATGCGGCTGGCCTGCAGTCCGTCCATTTCAGGCATCCGCCAGTCCATAATTACCAGTTCAAACGGATCCTCCTTGGTTGCTGCCAGCAGGTCAATGGCTTCTTGTCCGGATGACACTGCCGTGGGGCGGAAAGTGAAGGCTTCAAGAGCCTCTGTAAGAATTTCCCGGCTTGTTTCATTGTCGTCACAGATCAGCACCTTCAAACCTCTCAGGTTAACAGAAGGAATGTAATGATGTTCTTCCTGCTCTTCCTGAATTCCAAAAACAGCGTCAAAATAAAAAGTGCTTCCCTTGCCATATTCACTTTCCACCCAGGCTTCTCCTCCCATCAGGTTTGCAAGCTTCTTGCAAATGGTGAGCCCCAGGCCTGTACCGCCATATTTACGGGTTGTGGAAGCATCCGCCTGGCTGAATGCCTGGAATAGCTTGTTTCTTTGCTCCTCGGTCAGTCCTATGCCAGTATCGTGAACGCCAAATCTTAGTTTAACCTTATTGTCTATGTATTCTTCCACCTCAACAGAAACCACAATCTCACCTTTATCGGTAAACTTGAGGGCATTGCTGCAGTAATTCGTCAGGATCTGACCCACCCTGACAGGATCTCCGGTCAGGTTGACCGGAATCTTCTTGTCCATCCTAATGGCAAACTCCAGATCCTTCTCAGAGGCTTTTTGTGAGATCAGGTTTGAAACGGAATCCAAAATAATTTCCAGGTTCAGGTTGGTTTGCT
>CAYQFT010000113.1:7246-11666 GCA_964416825.1 uncultured Porphyromonadaceae bacterium | reverse complement strand
CCGCAATTACATCATTGCAATATTTCAGCACCTTGCTCCAGTCATGGGGTTCCTGGGTGGCATAAACCCTGGCTAGCATGGCATTCACCGCACCGGTGGTAATGATGGTCTTGTTAAGCGCCGAAGGCTTGACATAAAGCAGGGCTGTCTCAAGATCCCTGATGATTTGGGTATACACATCGTTCATAGGGGCCCGGGATGGAAAGAGGATCGGGTAGACCTCAGGCAGTTTTGCTGCGCTGAACGTCTTGAATTCTTTAAGCTGCAGGGGAACATCGCCCCATAATTGCACCAGCTGGAAATAGAGGAAAGCCCTGATAAAGGAGGCTTCCCCGCGGATTTCATTTTTTCGCTCGGAGGTCAGTGCCGGGTCGGGCACCGAATCCACATTGTTAATCACCACGTTTGCCTTTCCGATGGTGGAATAAAGATAGGCCCAGTCGCGCTTCACGTTTGCGTTGGTCGGACTGATCTTGTAATCGTCTATCTGGAAATTGGCGGGATTGTCGGCTCCGGCATAACAATCATCGGATTGGGCATCGCCGTTTACAAAATAATCGAGCTCAAAGTATTCATTCCGGAAATCTCCATAGACTCCGGCCAGCGCAGCTTCCACTTCACTGGCATTTTTATAGGTTGGTCCAGAAGTTGAGGAGGTCTCCACCGCAACGCCATTATCCACAGGCCTGATGTCGAGAAAGTCTTCAAGTTTCTGGCAGGAATAACTGGCAGCTGCAAGCAGTCCACCGATCAGGAGTATATTTATTTTTTTCATGGCTGCTGTTTGTTTAGAATTCAACATTTAACCCGATAATAACTGACCGTGCCTGGGGGTAGGTTCCGTAATCCACCCCGAGCGTGGTTGAACTGGTGCCAAAGGCATTGACCTCCGGATCAAACCCGGTGTAGTTGGTAAAAGTCAGCAGGTTCTGGCCTGTCAGATAAACCGACACTCCCTTAACTCCCTTAACTCCCTTAACTCCCTTAACTCCCTTAACTCCCTTAACTCCCTTGCCTCCGGAATTCTCCTCCAGCACCCTGTACGAAAGCGTCAATGATTTTAACCGGATATAGGACCCGTCCTCCACAAACCGGGATGAATTGTACACATTATTGACGCTCCCGTTGCGCACGGCCCTCGGAATATCGGTGATGGTATTGTCGGGCGTCCAGCGGTCCAGAACGGCCACCGACTGGTTCTTGCTGTCGAACATTCCCTCCAGGTCGATCCGGGTGGCATTGTAAACATCATTTCCATAGCTACCCTGGAAAAACACCACAAGGTCCCAGCGGTTGTAGTTGAGCCGGTTCGTAAACCCGAAGGTGAAATCCGGCTGCGCGCATCCGATCACGGTGCGGTCGCCCGGATCAAAGATCCCGTTGTTGTTGAAATCCTTGTATTTGATATCCCCGGTAGCAGGGTTAACCCCTTCCGATACATATCCGAAGAAAGAGCCCAGCGGCAGCCCGGCCTTTACAATGGACACATCCTGGTTGTTGCTGTATATCCCGCCGTAATAATAGACGTTTGTATAATTAAGGGCCGTAACCAGGTTCTTGTTGAACGACATGTTGAAATCGGTATACCATTTAAAGAGTCGGTCAACATTTACCGTACTGATATTGAACTCGATGCCCCGGTTTTCAATGTCGCCGGCGTTGGTCTGGATGCTGGTGATCGGCAGGGTGTTCGACAGCTGGACATTCAGCAGCACATCGGTGGTTTTCTTGATGTACGCATCAAAATTGAGGACCACCCGCGTTTTGAAAAGGCTCAGGTCAAATCCGATGTTTGACTGCGTGGTGGTTTCCCACTTCAGATCGGGATTGGAATAGGTCACCTGGGTAGCCGAGGGGCCTGCCAGCGGATTCTTGGGGGTCCGGCGTGAATAGGCGATCAGGCCATAGCTTGCATAGTTTGAAATGCCCTCCTGGTTGCCGTTTTTACCCCATCCGCCGCGGATCTTAAGGTCGTCGATGAACGTAAGGCTCCGCATGAATTTTTCCGACGAAAGCCGCCAGCCGGCTGAGAAGGATGGGAAGGATCCCCATTTGTTGGCCAGCTTGGAGGAAGCATCCCGCCTGACGGTTGCCGTTACATAATACTTACGGCTGAAATCATAGGTTGCCCGGGCGAAGAAGGAAGCCAGCGCCCACTCCTGAATGGAGGTGCCGCCGGAAATGATGTTGGCTGCCCAGAGTGACCTCACCAGGGTATCGGCCGGAAAATCGTTGCCCGACAGGTAGGAACTCGCACTTTTATACCGTTGCAAACTGTTTCCTGCCAATACATTAAAATTGTTTTTGCCGATCGACGCCGTGTAATCGATCGTATTATCCCACATCCAGACGCTGCTGTTTGTCTTGTCGGAAGAGCCCATGCCGTTCTGCTTCCGGCCATAATTGGTCTTTATATTATCGAGGTAATAGTCCCATTGATGGCTCTTTACATCCATGCCGAATCTCGATTTGAGCAGAAGGCCCTTGATGATCCTGGCCTCTGCGCTAAAGCTGCCGAAAACCTGGTTGTCATTTTCGCTCTGGTCGGGTCCGTACATGTAGGCAATCGGGTTTTCCCAGGAAGGCTGAAACGGGTTGGGATCGTACCAGCCGCTGGAATCGTTCTTGTACACATGCAGGAACGGTGGCGTGTTCAGGGCACTCATAATAACACCGCCCCTTCCGGAACTGGCATTATCAGGAGTGTCTTTTGTCCTGATATTCAGCACGCTGATGTTGGTACCGATTTTCAGCCAGGGTTTCAGCTGGTTATCGAGGTTGACGCGTACGGTGTACCGGTCGAAGCTCGCCGGCTTAACGATGCCCTGCTCATTGAGGTATCCGGCTGAAACGAAATATCGGGATTTATCATCGCCTCCGGAAACGGAGATCTGGTGCGACTGGTTAAATCCGGTGCCGAATACCTGGTCGCTCCAGTTGGTGTAATCGGTAAACGTTGTGTCGAGCTCCTTGCCGGTAATCTCGAGCATCAGCTTCCGGTACTCTTCAGTATTCAATACTTCAATGGGTTTCCGGAGCTGCGACATTCCAAAGTAGGTGTTATAGGTGATAAGGGGTTCGTTGGCTTTGCCTCTTTTCGTCGTTATCAGGACCACGCCATTGGCAGCCCTTGCTCCATAGATCGCAGCGGAGGAAGCATCCTTCAGGACACTCATGGCGGCGATATCGGTAGGATTCAAGCCCCTGATATCGGTAGTTGGAACGCCGTCCACCACATAGAGCGGCTCATTGCCTGCCAGCACCGAGGTGGCGCCGCGAACACGAACCGACAGGTTCGAGCCTGGCTTTCCGGAATTCTGTGTCACCTGCACCCCGGCCGCTTTTCCCTGAAGCGCCTGCAGGGCCGAGACGATCGGCCGATCTGCAATCTCCTTTTCACCCACCGTTGTAACCGCCGTGGTTATATCCATTTTCTTCTGTGAACCGTAGCCCACCACAATGATCTCGCTGAGATGCTTCACGTCTTCCAGAAGGACAACATCGATCACAGATTGACTGGTCACCGGGATCTCCTGGGTAACAAACCCTACGAACCTGAAGACCAGCACTCCGCCGCTCAGCTGAATCTTGTATGTGCCGTCCGTATTGGTAGTTGTACCGTTGGAAGTCCCCCTAACCTGAATAGTAACGCCGGGCATTCCGATACCGCCCGCATCGGCAACTTTCCCGGTGATCGTCCGGTTCTGGGCGAGAACTGCTACAGAGAGGGCAGTAAAAATGATAAGGGTAAAGACTTTTTTCATTGCGACAGGATTTATACACGAAAGATACGAAAATGTTGCTGGTTAAAGGCAGTTACCGGTTGCCGGTTGCCGGTTGCCGGTTGTTGCCAGAACTGTCATTCCGGCGCAGGCCGGAATCTCCTGACAGGTGCTCCGAGGCCGGAGATTCCGATGAAATCGAGGTATTCGTTTGGTGTATCCATAGTCGTGTGTTTTCTGATATAGATGCAGTGCCGGTGACAAAATGAAAAAACAGGAGGGAAATTTTTGTGCAGTGGGGAGGGGAGGTGTAGAGACGCATAATTATGCGTCTCTACCATCGGGCCGGCTCTGAGGCCGGCCCGTACGAAGCGGTCATTCTTTTAGGAAACGGGCGGACGCAAAGGTCCGCCCCTACGGAGCCCGGGCCAACCGCCATGCACTGCGCGAACTGGTCACTGGTCACTGGTCACTCAATCGCATCATTCTCCCCAAACCCCTCTCAATCTGCTCCACCGTCGGCAATGCATTCAAATAGTACTCGGGCAGATCCGGGCCGGTGCTGTAACTTGCAATACCGATGGGATTTTGGGTTTTCTTCAATGAATACTCAACAACAATGCGGTCTTTGTTTTTACAAATGATGATGCCAACTGCCTCGTTTTCATGGGGAAGCCGGTGTGTCTCGTTCAATACAT
>CAYQFT010000113.1:0-7146 GCA_964416825.1 uncultured Porphyromonadaceae bacterium | reverse complement strand
GCGTGAAGCGTGAAGCGTGAAGCGTGAAGCGTGAAGCGCAAATCGTAAATCGTAAATCGTAAATCCTTCATCCCCATGTCCGAAACCCTCACAGAATCCCGTGCGCTCCTTACCTCGCGGTTCAATGCGCATCTCACTTTCAACGTGATGAATTCGATCCAGGGTTGTCTGCTGGAGAAGGCGTATGATGATGCTTTTGAATTGGTTACGAGCTATTCCAGAATTCTCCGGAAAATGCTGATAAACGGAAAACTAGAGTCGACCCTTGGCGAGGAGATGGAGACCATCCGGGATTACCTCCAGATTGAAAAGATCCGGAACGATAACCAACTGGATTTTACGATTGACCTCGATGATCTGTCCCCCAGGCTATTGCTTCCGAAGTCATTACTGGTCAGTTTCGTGGAGAATGGGGTAAAACATGGTATCCGGACCCTGAACGGTGAGGGATGGATCCGGATCAGCGGCAAAACCATATCGGACCCGGTAAACAATTCCGCCCAAACGCATATTTCAATCCGCAACCTGGCTCCCGCCAAAATCAACGGCTGGGCCCACGAACATCAGATTGTTCACGGCCATGAACTCGCCTACCAGCTGATGGAACTCTACAACGAAACCACCGGCCACGATATCACCATTGAGGTTGTGGAACATCCGGTGGACGAGAAGCGCTGTGAAGTGGAAGTGACGGTTGTAATTCAGTAAGAATTAAGAGATTCGAACACAGAGTGTCGAATGCTGAAAGCTCAGATTCAGGAGATCCCGGCATTCACCGGGATGACAGCCAGTGCAAACCCTGGATCTGATTTTCAACATTCGACACTCTGCGTTCGAATCTCAACAATGTTCCTTCAATCGTCGCGTGTATGCAAGGACGCATGTATGCGTCCCTACCGAAGGATCTCAGCAACCGCCCTCTCAATCTGCGGGTCTTTCCCCTGAATGCGATCGAGAAACGTCTGCTTCACATAAATATCTGGCTTGACTCCCTCTTTTTCAAGATTCTGCCCGTCGAGCGTATAGCAGCCCCAGCCGGGAATCCGGTAGAATGAGCCGTCGACCAGGCCTTTGCCGGATGTGAAAATAATCCAGCGGTAGGTTTCGGTGCCGATAATCTTGCCGAGGCCAAGCTGCTTGAATCCGGCCGAGGTCATCTCGGCGTCACTCAGCGATTGCTCGTTGATAAGCACCACAATCGGAAAATCGGCCGGACTGAAGTTTGATTGATTAGCCAGCTTTCCGCCCCTCGATTTCCATTTCAGATACGTTTTCTGCTGCAGGAACCTCAGAACGTCATCGTGGACGTTGCCGCCCGTGTTGTAGCGCAGGTCGAGGATCAGCCCCTTTTTCCCCTCCAGTTCGCGGGTCAGGGTCATGATAAAGGTCTCCAGTTCGCCGCCACCCATGTTTTTCATGTGAACATAGGCTATCTTATTATTGCTGAGCTTATTAACCCGATTTCGATTATCGTCGATCCACTCCTCATACAGGTAACTTCCGATAGCCCCGGCCCCTGTCGGATGAACCTTTACTTCAAACTCCTTGCCGTCGCGGCTGAAAGTGAGGATCAGTTCCGGTGTCATGAACGGCTTATAGAAATAGTACTCGCGCGGCAGGGAACTGCTGATTCGCTCCTTATCCACGGCAACCAGAACATCACCTGACTGGATATCAATGCCTTTCCTGTCGGAAACACTGCGTGGGAATACCCGGCCCACTTTCAGCGGGTTGGCCTGATCCCATTCAATGCCCGGTTCCAGGGTCGTGTAATTCAGGCGGGAAGCTTCTTCGGATCCCATGGTCGAGAATCCCATATGCGAGGAGTTCATTTCCCCGAGCATATCGGTCATCAGGATCCTGAAATCATTTCGGTTGTTGAGGAATGACAGATAGGCGGCATACTGCTTTCTGAACCCCTTCCAGTCCACCCCGTGCAAGTCCTCATGGTAAAAGTTTTCCTCGAGATTGGCCCAGGTTTCGTCAAACATCTGGATAAATTCAGCCTGCATATCGCGGGTAAAGCTATAGTTCATCTCGATTTTTTCGGCTTTGTTGGCGTCGACATTCAGCTTGTAAACCGCGCCACCCGATAGTGCATAGTATTTGTCACCCGCCTTCACGATGCCGCCCGGGGATGGCAACCCTTCAATCTTCTCGGTCTTTGAAGGCTCAAAAGGAGCCAGCGTAGTTTTCCAGAGAGCCATGGTGCCTTTGTCGTGGTTCGACATGTAAAGAACGGTAACCTTGTCCCCCTTCTGGATCAGATAAACACCGCCCTGGGATCCAAAAGCCGGACTAATCAATTCAAATCGCTCCCAAATCCTGTCTGTGTTTATACTGATATTCAGCGTTGTGTCTTTCTTGGCGCCGGCTGAATCCTTTTTGAACAGCTTGTCGAACTCATCCATTCGGTACGGCGGATCAAACTTATCCAGGGCCATGCGGTAAACATGAGTTTCCCCGCCTCCGCTGGGATACGATGGCTTAAGACGGTTGGTCGAGAAATAGATATACTTTCCGTCGGCACTCCAGACCGGACCGTTTTCAGCCACACCGGTACCGGTTAAATTTGTTATCTCCTTGGATTTCAAATTATAAACAAAGATGTCGTCCTCAAAATTCCGTTTGGCGGTATACAGAACGTAATTTCCGTCGGGAGAGAAACCCGGTGCACCGTTCTGAAATCCCCAGAATTCATCCTTCACGATCGTACTGCTCTCCAGGGTCTTCAGATCCAGCAGCCTAAGTTCATCCCGGCCGCTGATATAAGCAGCCTGCGTAAGTTTCGCATTGAACTCAATATCCCGGTTATTCCGGAGATCTTTTGTCAGCTGCTTAACCTCCCCTTTCCCATCGGCCGAAATCGTAAACCAGTTCAGGTACCCGTTCCAGGTTTGGTTGAAGAGAAGGGTTTTGTTGTCTGACAGCCATTTCACAGACATGACCCGTTCGAAACGTAAAGACGCATCATAATGCGTCTCTACCCCGGACCTCCCCTGTGCCCCTGTGCCCTCGTGCCCTTGTGCCCTCTCGATCTTCCGTATAAACTTACCCTCGATATCACTCACAAAGAGGTCCCCGCGGCTGACGAATGCAATTTTCTTATTGTCAGGAGAAACATCAAAGTCCGATATTGTTCCGGTAATATTATAGCTCAATTCTTTGGGAAGCAGGCTGTTCCGCACAATCCCGATATTCAGCTTCGAGCTTTTATCGGACTTAACATCATACACATATAGCTGGTAGTCTTTCTCGAAAATCACGCTGGAGCCGTCGGCGCTGACAAACGGCCGCTTGATGGAAGTATCAAAATTCGTCAGGAACCGGGTTTTGCCGTTATCCATCTTGGCCAGGTTGTATTGTCCGTTTTTCTGATCCGATACAAAGTAGAGGGTACCCTCGCGGTCGATGGTGGCCCACATGTCCTTACCCAGATAGTCTGTATACTTTTTGTATTCGTTGGTTTTCGGGTTCCACGACTGGATCTCCGGGTTGTACTCGCCTTTGTACCCTTTACGGTGGGCCATGCTCGAGCTTTCCCAAGTGTCGTTAAAAAACAACTCGCCCGTTTTCGGATGTTCAATCACATTATGAATCCGGTTGAAGTACTGGGTGACAATCGGCTCCGGATTTCCGCCGGCTGCCGGAACACGCCAGGTGCTTCCGTTGGTGCGGCCGGTATTGAAGTATATCCATTTTGAATCCCAGCTCCAGTTCTCCACATCATCGTTCGCTGAATGGAACGTAATCTGCCTGACCTCTCCACCTTCTATCGGGATAATATAGACATCCGAATTTCCCAGTTGGCGGCCTGAGAAGGCGATCCACTTTCCGTCGGGCGATATCCGCGCATTCGTTTCGTAGCCCTGCATTGCCGTCAGGCGCAAAGCCTGACCGGTTGCCGCATCGGCCTTCCAGAGGTCGCCTTCAAAGCTGAAGACAACCGTTTTCCCGTCGGGAGACAATGCAGGAAATGACAAAAAATATGCTTCGCCCGGCAATGGGCTTAGGGGCATAGGGGCATAAGGGCTTGCGGAGGAAGAAGAAAGAAGAAAGAAGAAAGAGACAAGAAAAAGAAGTAAAGATTTCATGATTTACGAGTTAGGATTGACGGGTTAGACGCACTTTGGGGAACGAAAATAACAGAATATTCAGGGCCATCAATAAAAAG
This sequence comes from uncultured Porphyromonadaceae bacterium, assembly GCA_964416825.1. Taxonomy (GTDB): domain Bacteria; phylum Bacteroidota; class Bacteroidia; order Bacteroidales; family UBA12481; genus UBA12481. Next base: position 2,972 of record CAYQFT010000113.1, on the reverse strand, counting down.
TTTAAATTAAGAATTGAGAGATTCGAGCGCAGGGTGTTGAATTTTGAAAATTAGATTCAGGGTCTCCTGAATCTGAAATCTCAGCATTCAACACTCTGCGCTCGAATCTCTTAATTCCCCCCTTCACCTTCCACCTTAAAAACGTATGCGGCGGTTTCCCACCGTGCATCGGGCTTATAGGGGGGCATGGTGATGACCAGGTCTTTGCCGTCATACTTGAACTTCAGGGGTTCGCCGGTCTGGAGGAACGTGACACGTGACGCGTGACGCGTGACGCGTGATGCGGAAGAAGCCAGGCGCTCTTCTTCCTTGGATCTGAGCAATTCGGAATTCTTAATTCGAATCTCTTTACCCGGCCATTTCGGCGTGATCGCATAAACGGCATCATCTTTCCGGGTAAAGAACACCTCCTTCACCGCCTGCCCGGGAGCGGGATCGATCGTTTCCGTGAGGATATTGTAGGCCAGCATATATTCGCCCCGCTTGATCTCGGGTTTGGTGCCGGCCGACCACTGCGCCGGGGTTTCGCACATATGGGTTCCATAAATGGCTTCTCCATTGATAACTAGCCAGTTGCCCATCTGGACCAGCCGTTCCTGCATGATTACCGGGATCTGTCCGTCGGCATTGGGTCCGATATCCAGGCACAGGTTGCCGCCGCGGCTCACGATATCCACCAGCATCAGGATCAGCTCTTTGGCCGACCGGTAATCATCAAAGTTTTCCGCCCGGTTGTATCCATAGGAGTATCCCATTCCGCGGCTCTCCTCCCAGGGATGCGCATCATTATCGAGCCCGGTACCATATTCGGTTGTATAAAACCCGCCGTGCTTGTGCCGTGAGTCGTTGCCCCAGCGGTCGTTGATCACCACTTCCTTATTCTTTGTCTCATTGAACAGCCACGCGAGCAGCTCGGGCGACCGCCACTCTTTCGAGGGCTGTTCCCATTCGCCATCGGCCCACACAATATCGGGTTCATACCGGGTTACGAGATCCTTGAACTGCGGATGAAAGTGGTCGGCCACAAATACATGAAAATCATTCAGATACCAGGGATGATACCATTCGTACAGGGAGTAATAGAGCCCCATGCGGATCCCCTGTTTCCTGACGGCAGTGGTGAGGTCTCCAACCAGGTCGCGCTTCGGGCCCACCTTCACAGGATTGTAGTTTTCACCCCAGGTTTTTTCGGCTTCCGCGCTGGGCCACAGCGTATATCCGGAGTGATGCTTGGTGGTAAAGATGATATACTTTGCTCCCGCCCGCCGGAACAGGTTGGCCCACTCATCGGGATCCCATAACTCAGCTTTGAACATCGGGGCAAAATCCCTGAACTCAACATTGTTTCCAAATTTTTTCTGATGAAAATCGTACACCTGCCCGTCGAACGATTTTTGCTTCAACCAGTACATATACCACTCTGAATACTGGCCTTTCGGACTCCAGGCCGGCACCGAATAGAGTCCCCAGCACACGAAGATTCCAAACTTGGCATCGCTGAACCACTGCGGGGTCGGGCGGGAGTCGATGGAGGGCCAGTTGGGCTCGTACTTCGGCTGGGCGGACAGGGAGAGGGTGCTGAGGAGGAGCAGGATAAGAAGTGGTACGTGAAGCGGGATGCGGGAAGCGGGAAGCGTGAAGCGGGAAGCGTGACTGGTTATGAATTGCCAGGCTTTGGGGAACATATATAATTGTGGCATAATGGGAGTGTATAAAACAACTTTTAAAGGTAGGTAAAGTAAAATTCAGAAGAATCCTTCAATATCAGGTAAATCCCAACAGGAATTTGCCATTTTTATACTTAAAATTCACAGTCATGAGAATGCTTATACCGCGTATACCCTGCTTTTCGAAAGTCACGCGTCCCGCTTCACGCGTCACCTCCTTCGCTTCACGCTTCACGCATCCCGGATCACGAGCAACCCTCCTGCTCCTCATCGCATTTATCCTGATCATTCCCATCAGGGCTCAAACGCCCTGGGCCTTCGACCGCACAGGCTTCGCAGGCGGCCGGATTTCCGATATCGAGGTGGATGCAAACCGGAATATTTTTACAAGCGGATCCACGGGCGGAGTTTTCCGGTCGTCCGACTGGGGAAAAAGCTGGAGCCCGATTTTTGACCGGGCCGGGGGCAGCCTGGCTGTTGGGGATATCGCCATCTGTGAATCCAATCCCGATATCATCTGGGTGGGAACCGGCGAAGCTTCGGGTGAGCAGAGCGCCGCATCCGTCGGCGACGGGGTCTATAAATCCACCGATGGGGGAAAAACCTGGCAGTGCATGGGACTGAAGCTGACCCGGCACATTGCCAAGATCCAGATCGATCCATTAAACCCTGATATTGTGCATATTGCAGCCACAGGAGCCCGATGGGGAAACAATGAGGAGCGGGGAATCTTCCGGACCAAGGATGGAGGCAAGAGCTGGCATAAGGTTTTATATCTGAATGATTTTACCGGCATGGGCGACCTGGTTGCGTTTCCGGATGGCAGAACCCTGCTGGCCACCTCATGGCATCAGTACCGCAGCGCCTGGGCTCACCTGCAGCGTGGACCGTGGAGCGGACTCTACCGGTCGGCCGATGGCGGGGATACCTGGCAGAAGATTACGAAAGGTTTCTCGTCGGATACGCTTGGGCGCACGGCCCTGACGATCGCCCCCTCGAACCCGAAAGTGGTGTATGCCTGCGTGGAATCGAAAACCGGCGGGCTCTACCGGTCGGATGACATGGGAATCACCTGGAAGCTCATGAGCAGCAAGGTTTCCACATCGTACTGGTATGGTAGAATTTACGTGAATCCAACCGATGAAAACAATGTTTTTGTGATGGGAACGATGGTCCAGGAATCAAAGGACGGGGGAAAAACCTTTGCTACCGTGAGGATGCGGGATGTTCACGTTGACCACCATAATCTCTGGATCGATCCGAAGAATCCGGATATCAGGCTTCTCGGGAACGATGGCGGCTTTT
>CAYQFT010000112.1:9901-11672 GCA_964416825.1 uncultured Porphyromonadaceae bacterium | reverse complement strand
CAGGGCCGCAGACGCTAAGAAGGGCAACTGAACCTTTTCGTTTGAATATTTCCAGATAACCTTCTGCTGATCAAGACTTACACACGAAAATCCACCATCGTAATCACCCACAAAGGCACGGCCGCCCGACACCGGAACCGAGCCGGGAACGTAGGTTGCCACATTAATCTTGGTCACCACCTTGCCGGAAGCAATATCCACGATATGCAGAAATCCATCGCACCCGCCAAAAATGGCTTTCCCGTCAAGGATTGCAGCGGCGCCGTTGATGAAATTGTCCGACTCATATTTCCAAACCCCCTTGCCGGTGGCGGCATCGACGCAATGGAGGTAGAAATCGTAACTTCCCACAAGGATTCTCGTATAAGGGCCCTCTTTCCAGGCATTGGGCGATCCGCTGATCTGGCCTTCTGTCTTATATACCCATTTCCGCTTTCCGGTTGTCAGATCCCACGCAATCAGGTCGCCCGAAAGGTTTCCTGCATAGACGGTATTCTCCAGAATCAAGGCGGGTGCCTCAATCCCGTTATCCGTGCTGTCTTTCCAGATGAGCTTGCCGTTCAGGTCGAGGGCATAGATGGTCCCGTTGAGCGACCCAACCACCACCCGGTTTCCGCAAACCACCGGCGAGGCTTTGATATCATCCCCCGCTTTAAACTTCCACAACAACTTCGGCTGGTTCGGCAGAATGGTTTTGGACACCCCTTGCAGCGCCGCATCGCCCCGGAAAATTCCCCAGCAATCCTGCGCCTGGACTGTAGTGAAGGATTGAAGGATCAGGATGAACGTTGAGATTCGAACACAGAGTGTTGAATGTTGAAAATTAGATTCAGGTTTCTTACCCATCTTACCCATCTTGATCTCTTTCTTTAATCTTTAATCTTTCTTTCGCCTTTCGCCTTTTTTCTTTCGCCTTTAACGAAAGCGCTCCCGTCGGGCACGCCTCCGCCGCTTTAATCGCTGTATGCGTCAGCCCGCTCTTCAAACTCTCGCTGAATGGCACCCCGATTTTTACATCAAACCCGCGGCCGATGAAAGTAAGGCCTAATTCTTCTTTGTATTCCGATGTGATTCGTACGCAGATGCCGCATTTGATGCATTTTTCCGGTTCGTAAATTACCGTATCGTGCTGAATGACCTTAACCAGCGGTTTTCTTTCGGGACCCTGAAAACGCTTCTGATCAGCCTGATACTCGTCGGAATAGTCGCGCAGCCTGCAGTTCCCCAGCTTCCGGCAGTCACAATGCATGCAGCGTGCAGCCTCAGCCATTACCTCCTCACGGGTATACCCGGCGTGAATTCCCTGAGCGGGTTCAAGACGGTCTGCAGCAGGTGATTCTTTAAGATATTCCAGGTTTTCCTCTGGAGTGAGCCGGCCAAAACGGGAACTGAAGAGTCGCCGTTCTCCGGTAACGGGCCTGCCGGTGAGCTGCTGATCCACCCGGATGGCAGCATCTTTGCCGAGGGCAGATGCCCGGATGGCCATCTTGGGCGCCTTGTCCAGAGGTTCCACAACTGCATCGAATTCCCGGTGTAGTTCCACCAGCTGAACGGGACCCATATCGGAATTCATAATAAAAATGACCCCTGAATCGCGGATTCTACCGATCTCGCGGTCGAGCACTTCCTCAGGAAGTTTTTCCCGGGGCACCGAATAACGGAGCTCGCCCCCCGGCAGTTCGTTCCGGTCGAAGATCGTTACCTGGTAGCCTTTCATTCTCAGGTACCACGCTGCGGAGAGGCCGTGCGGGCCGCTGCCGATAACCGCAAT
>CAYQFT010000112.1:0-9801 GCA_964416825.1 uncultured Porphyromonadaceae bacterium | reverse complement strand
CATATCCCCACCGCCCCGTCAATCGTGCGTCGCCGGCAGGCGCTTTCGCAGGGAGCCGGACAGATGCGGCCCAGGATGGAAGGGATGGCGATATCCCTGATAACCACTTCGTAAGCCAGGTCGAAATCTCCTTCAGCCAGGTGACGGTTCATTTGCGGGATGTCCATGTGCGCCGGGCAGGAGAGTTGGCAGGGTGCCTCGCAGTCGCCTACATGGTCGCTGAGGAGAAGGTCGAGCGCGGTTTTGCGGGCCTCTCGGATCTCCTCGTCGAAGGTTGTGATCTGCATTCCGTTAACGGCCTTCACGGAGCAGGAAGGGAAGAGCCTGCCGCCGGCATCTTTTACCAGGCAAACCATGCAGGAAGTGAAATGGGGCAGGTCACCGTTGTGGCACATCGATGGGATCACGATTCCGAGCTGCCCGGCGGCTTCCATTACCGTGGCGCCGTTTTCGGCCTGAACGCTTTTTCCGTCGATGGTTAAATCAATCATCTGTCTTTATCAGGATTTGATCACCGCGTCAGCCGGACAAACCAGCCGACAGGTGTCACATTTAATGCATTTCTCAAGGTCAATCTCGTGCTTCTCGTGGGGCCGGAATTCGATGGCATCGGTCGGGCATTTCTGAGCGCAAAGGGTGCAGCCGATGCACTTGTCATTGATGGAATACCGGATCAGGTCCATGCACTTGCCGGTTGGGCACTGTCCGTTCAGGTGCGATTCGTATTCCTCCCGGAAATATTTCAGGGTGGTCAGAATCGGGTTTGGCGCTGTTTTGCCCAGTCCGCACAAACTTCCCTTCTGCGTCCAGCCGGCGAGCTTTTCCAGTTCCTCAAGGTCACCGGATTTCCCCTGGCCGCTGCAGAGCCGGTTCAGAATATCCAGCATGCGGCGTGTGCCGATACGGCAGAAGGTGCATTTACCGCAGGATTCTTTTTGTGTGAACGAGAGGAAATAGCGGGCCATGTCGACCATGCAGTCGGTATCGTCAAGGACAACCAGGCCGCCTGAGCCCATCATGGCTCCCAGCTCCGACATGGATTCAAAATCTATCGGGGTATCGGAGAGGCTTTCAGGAATGCAACCTCCTGAAGGGCCGCCGATCTGAATGGCCTTGAATTTCCGACCGTTGGCAATCCCTCCCCCGATTTCTTCCACGATCTCCCGGATCGTAATACCCATGGGTACTTCGATGAGCCCGCCACGTGCAACCTTTCCGGCCAGTGCGAACACCTTTGTTCCCTTGCTGCTTGCAGTGCCCAGCTTGCTGAACCGTTCTGCACCGTTCCTGATAATCCAGGGGATAAGGGCCAGGGTTTCGGTATTGTTAACGAGGGTGGGAGCGTCATTCAGGCCAGCCTCGGCCGGGTAGGGCGGCCTGAGGTGGGGGAAGCCGCGCTTGCCTTCTATGGAGGCGATCAGGGCAGTCTCCTCGCCGCAGACAAAGGCTCCGGCACCCTGGTAGAGGTGGATATCGAAAGTAAAACCGCTGCCGAGTATGTTCTTTCCGGTGAGGCCGGCCTCACGGCAGAGGATAAGGGCCTGCGTGATGCGGCTGACCGCCAGCGGGTACTCAGCCCGTATATAGAAGTATCCCTCCGTGGCCCCGACGGCAAAGCCCGCGATGAGCATCCCCTCAATCACCCGGTAGGGGTATGATTCCAGGAGCATCCGGTCCATGAAGGCACCCGGATCCCCCTCGTCGCCATTGCAGATCACATATTTTACGGCTGATTTTTGTGCCGCGACCATCTCCCATTTCCGGCCGCTCGGGAAGCCGGCTCCGCCGCGACCGCGTACCCCGGAAGCCACGACCTCGGAGATAACCTTTTCGGGCGTGAGGCCTGATAAACATTTCTTTAGTGCCAGGAACCCCTGCCGGCTCTCGTACTCATTGATATCGAGAGGATTGATCACACCCCGGTGCTCGGTGGCAATAGGAACCTGCCTGCCCAGGAATGAGGTGATATGCTTTTCGCGAACGTCGCTGGCATATCGTTCAACACTGCCCCAGCCGGTGTCATCCTGAATGGACTGGATCAGGCTTATGGTTTTAACGCTTAGTCGCTTTAATAGTGACGGCGGATCGAAATGGTTCTCGATCAGCTGCTTCACATCGCGGGGATTGACCTGGGTATACAATACCGGTTCCTTTCCGGTGGGGACGATCTCCATCAGGGGCACCTGGTGGCACATGCCCACACAACCCACGTGTTTCAGCGTTACATTCAAACCATTGGCCTGAACGGTCTCTTCAACGGCCTCCCGGATCTCTTCGCTTCCGCTGGCCACGCAGCAGGATCCCAACCCGATCCGTATTTCCCCTTCTACCTTTGTTACTTGTTTCTTTCCTTTCTGCCCTCCTGCCTTTCTGCCCTTCTGCCCTTGAAAATCCTCCAGAATTTGCCCTGCCTGGTCTGTAGCAACATGGCCGTAGGTTACCCCGTCGATCTGAACCACCGGGGCCAGGGTACAGCATCCCAAACAGCTCACTTTCTCGAGGGTGTAAGTCATGGTGGCATCGGTGTCCTGATCCCCCTTCAAACCCAGTTCGCGATGAAAGGCATCATATACCAGGGAGGCTCCCTTCACATGGCAGGCTGTTCCCACACACACCCGGATCATGTGCTTTCCCACAGGGTGCATCCGGAACTGCGAATAAAAACTGGCAACCCCGATGATCTGCTCCGGCGTAATATCCGTTGTTGCACAGACCTCGCGCAGCAACTCCTCCGGAAGATAATTGTATTTCTTCTGGATCGCCTGCAGCAATGGGATCACCATCTCCCGGCCGGTGCCGGTTTGGGTGATTAATTCCGATATGTTGGGGTCGATTATCAAATTATCACATTATCACATTCCACAATTCCACATTCCACAATTCCACATTCCACATTCCACATTCCACATGGGTACCCGGGGGTAGACGGGCGCCCACCGGGCGCCCCTACGGGGACGGGTTTTTCTCGTCACGGTTCACGGTTCACGGTTCACGTTTCACGTTTCACGTTTCACGCGTCACGATCCCACGCACACCAACGACCGGTCCCCTTTCAAATAAATCACCCCATCGGCAAACGCCGGGGTTACTACCGATTTTTCACCCAACGCCGGGTCACCCAGGCTGGTCTTGGTACGGTCAACCTTGAAAATATGCATGGTGCCGCCCTTATCCATGACGTATACTTTTCCATCTGCAATCATCGGGGAGCCATAAAATCCTTGCCCGTATTCGTGCTCCCAGAGTTTCGCCCCGGTTCTGGCATCGTGGCAGACAAACATACCATAGCTGGTGGCGATAAACAGGAGTCCGTTTGCGGCCACCGGGCTCGCTGCCTCAGGAAGATATTCATCTGCTTCCCAAACGGTCTCAGGAGTGGGTCCCGGGCGAATGGCAATCAGCTTGGCATATTCGTTTGCTGCGTATACTAATCCGTCAAAGATGGCGGCAGAAGGACCCACCTCGCCCGACATGCATTCGAGGGACCAAAGTTCTGCACCGGTTTCAAAATCATTTCCATAAACAAGGGGTGAGGTCACCGTGATAATCTGAAGTTTTCCGTTGAGTTCTGCCAGTACCGGCGAAGCCCATGATATCTTGGTTTTTCTGGGGTGATCCCAAACCGTGTTACCGGTTGAACCATCGAGGGAAAGCAATTTTCCGGATGCGTTGGTGTCATACTGAACGATCAGCCGGTTGTTCCAGCAGATCAGGGACGAAGAGTGGCCATAATGATTGTCGGGAACCCCAAGGTTTCTTGCCCAGATCCGCTTGCCGGCCATGTCGAGGGCAACCAGGTCACCGTTGGCAAAAATGCAGTAGACCCGCTGTCCGTCGGTGGTGGCGGTGGGCGCCGACAAACCGGTGTCGGTAGTAGTGCGCGGGGCCGTTGCCGGGGATCCCGGAATGCCGGATGCATCATGCTGCCATAGCAGTGTGCCGTTGTTCCTGTCATAACAGTAAACCACCCGGGAGGTTGCATCGGCACCGGCAATAAACAGCTTATCGTCCCATAATACGGGCGAATTGTATCCCTTCTTGTCAAGGGTCACCTTCCATTTGATATTCCGTCCGCTCGGCCCGTCCCAGTCGACCGGAATATTAACCGCCTTTGAAACGCCCTGCCCCCAGCGGCCGCGGAACGACGGATGATCGACGACGGACGACGGTTGCCGGGAGTCTGGAGTCTGGAGTCGGGAGTCAGTAGTCTGGAGTCTGGAGTCGGGAGTCGGTTGTATGGTGGTTGTAGCCAAACCGGTACTTGGGTCAACTGATTCCGAACCCTGTGTTTGATTCTTCCCATTCTCCTCTCCAGACTCCCGACTCCCGTCTCCAGACTCCAGACGCATGTATGCGTCACTACTCCCGACTCCCGACTCCGTTTTTCCTTCCACAACAACCTTCTTAACGCCCTGCTCTGCCGCCGCCACCTGCACCACCTGTCCGGTCTCTTCATAGAATTTCAGGTAATCCGTGGTAAGGAAGGAAGCAACAAGTGCGGAGCCCAGCAGCAGCCCGCCGGTAATCAGAATCCATTTTTGTGACAGCATTCTTGTTATTTGAGTGGTGCCGCCGGTTAGTATCGGGGCGCCGATTTTTGCTTTCATATCATGATAAACTCGTAGTAATGCGGCAAACAGGATTCCGCCGAACAAAAGGAGAAATCCACCGGCCTTAACCTGCCAGTTGCTGGTAAAAAAAGCCTTGCGCGCCAGCAGGTCAAGATTGCGGATATCCTTTTTAAGGGCATCGTTCTGCTGGTCGCCCTGAAACTGCTCAACCAGGGCTTTCAGGGCTTCGCTTTCCAGCGGCTGGGTGGATTTAATATGAATGAAATTGATGAGCAGGAGCAAGGCCACCGCGATACAGAATATTCCCGAGGCGGTGATCAGGTCTGAAATCAGTTTGAGCTTATTTTCCATGGTTCGCATGAGTATCTATTCAACCGGACAATAATCGAGGCATCTGGCACAACTGTAACAGTTTCCATGATTAGCCTGGTATTCGTCTTTTCGCCTGTATATCAGTTGGTTAAAAGCCATAAAACCGATAACAAGCCCGATAAAGGCCCCGAGTATCCAGCTGCCGGTGTAGAATTGCTGCCGGATTTTAGAGGCGTCGTCAGCTAATGTTTCCAGGGATTTCCCGGATGCGAGGAAAGTCTGGATATCCAGGTTCTTTGGATCGTTCCGGAGCTCGGGATGTGATATCAGGAGCTCTGCCAGGTAAACGGTCTGGTTGGCTTTTGACAGGAACACGTGTGATTTCGACCCGATCCAGCCACCGGCGGCCATGAGCACGGGTATCAGGATAAAAAACAGGAGAAACCTGCGGGTGTTCTTTTTAGGATCAGGGCGTTCCTTTTCACTATCCGGGAAATCTATGGCCTCGAATGGACAGGAGGTTGTACAAAGCTTACATTCAATGCATTTGGTTGGGTAAACAGAGAGGTGCCAGCGTGAAAACCGGGAGGTTATGTTCAGAAGAGCGCCATAAGGGCAAAGAAAACGGCAGTAGGGGCGGGCAATAAACAGGCCCATCAGCAGAAAGGCGATACCGAGAAAAATCATCAGGTAGGGGCCGTTCATCCGGTAGATGCCGATAAAGGGGTCGTACCGGCAAATGATAAACTCGGTGCCCGTAACCGCATATAAAACCGAGAGCCCCAGGTAAACATAGGGAAAAACGCCGAGTGTTTTCCTGAGCCAGGGGGCTATGGTTATCGGCTTAAATATCAAGAGGTCCTGAATTGCGCCCAGAGGACAGGCCGCTCCGCAGAAAACACGGCCAAAGAAAAGGCTGAAGATTAACGGCAAAAGGAAGAAGAGAAGTGCGTATAGGGAAATTACATATTTAGGGTCGGCAAGAGCCAGCGCCACATTCTGGATGGAGCCTACCGAGCAGATGCAGCCGTTGCGGTAAAATCCGAAGTAGACGGCTGAAAAAATGGTAAGAAGAAGAATGCCATTCCTTGACCGCTTTTTAATAGCGAACCAGGCCGTGAGGCTCATCACCAGAACCAGCAGGGCCAGGTCGATAAACTCCATCCCGACGCCGCGCGGCTCAGGGGCGGTAGGTTCTGGCTGCGCATATTCAGTCTTGAACTCGGGTTTCGGAAACCGCTGCTGTGCCTCGAGGCGCGTAAACGCCGCTAAAAGCATCAGGATAAACAATATGTATTTCAGCCTTTTCATCCTTTAGGCTTTACCGGTGCCGGAGTCTTTACTTCACCTTTAAACTGATAGGCGGCTTCGACAGGAACCCGGGTAATGGCATCCGAAGGGCAGAGGCGGGCGATGGAGCATTCATTGCAGTTCTGGCACAGATCGTGCCGGATCTGCAGGTGCAGGGAGCCGTTGCCAAAAGAGGTGCAGCCTTTCACACATTTTCCGCAGCCGTTGCAGAGCTCTTCCTCGATCGTATACTCGAAGAAGGGCTCCTCAACAAATTTCCGTTTGAGAGCTCCGGTAGGGCAGAGCTGATTTTCGGCCCCGGTGTTGAGACTCAGCGTATTCGGCTTGAAATAGCCGCCGCACAGGTCGCAGTATCCGCACATCGAATAGGAATGAACGCACTTGACAGCCGAGAGATCGCGCACGCATTGGGTGGCACAACGGCCGCACTGGCTGCACTTGAGCGGATCGATCTGCCATACATATTTTCCGGATGCCGAAACTTTCCGCTTAAAGATGATCGTGCCGGTGAGGTAAACCAGGCTGCCGAGAAGGACAACCCGCCCCGATGATGTCAAAAATTTCTTCCGGTTCATTTTGATTTCCTTTCAAAAACCCTGATCATTTTACTGTCAAAATCAAGCGCATAAATTTCACCCCGACTGCCAACCGCGAGGTCGGGGGCATGGGTCGAGTTAACGAACAGGCTGGGTGGAGCGACTACCGATTCGAGCTCGCCGGATGCCCGGTGGATCTTGATCCGGACCAGCCCTTTCTCGGCGGTCACAAAGGAGCCGTCGGGCAGAATGGCTATCTGTGCAGGACCGCAGCATCCGCTGAACCCATTAATATCCGCACCTGTTTTATTCCAGAATCCCCGCAAACGGCCTTCCGGAGTATAGTTTTCCAGCGCCATGTTACCGGGGTTCACTACCCAGAGTTCTCCATCCGGAGCAATGCCCAGGTCGAAATAGGGGCTGGGGACAATAAATCCGTGTATATCTCCGGCCTCACGCCTGCCGTCGAACATGGCGAGCAAGGTGCCGTCGGTATTGTATTGCAATACCCTGCGCTTGCCGGCATCCGCCGCATAGAGGAAAGAATCTTTTACAGCCAGGCTGGTAAGAAACGTGCTGTCGCCGGGTGAAGCCCAAACCAATTTCTCTTTTCCTTCGAAATCGTATGACCTGATATGATCGGTGAATCCAATGTAAATATCAGAATGATAAATAGTTATACAAGATGGTGGTTCGGGGAGTACCGTTTTCATCAATTGTTCTCCCTCCGTTGAAATGACCTGGAGATAATTATCCCCGATGAGCCAGATCTTCTCCATCCCGAAGGCAATCCCGCGCTTTTCGGTGTCATTAAGTGTCATTTGCAGCACCTCACGCCATTGTATGAGGGCTGAATCCACCAGCGAAAACTCATCCAGGTTCAGGCCATAAGGATTATCCGGCCGCGCATCCGTGCGGTTTTTCCGGATATCCAGGACCACCAGGAAAACAATTATTCCAAACAGAATAACCGAAACCAAAATGACCAATCGTCTATTCATTTCCTCCTCCTTCTGCAGCCGTCGGTCTGCCGTCGGCCTTCATCTTCAGGCACACCATCCTCTTAGAGTCCCTCAGCACCATATACCCATCCGCAACTGCGATGGGAGCCCAGGCATCCTGGCCGTCGAACAGTCTGACCTGATCGATCTGGATATAGGATTTCACGCTGGGTGTGGTAATGGTCAGTACTCCATCGTCATTCAAGATAAACAATTTATTGTCGGCAATCATATAGGGTCCCAGTCCGAAGCGGGCTTCGGAGCCGCTGGCCCAGACGGGATTCCGGAGATCATCGGGTTTAAAGCAGGCGATCTGGTTCCGCAGGGCGGCGGCATCTTTCGGCTGGATGCCGATGAGGTGGCCCTGAAAATAGATCGGTGACTGCTGTTCGCAGGCCAGACCCTGTGAAGGTGGATATTGGTCCAGCACTTCCACGTCGAAGCGGCTGCCGGCCGGCTTTAGCCGGATCATCATGCTGCCGGCGCCGTAACCCGCTGTAAGGAAGATTCGTCCATCCGGAAGACAAACTGGCGAAGGTGCCACTACGGATTTGTTCCAGGCAGCGCTCGACCACAGAACTTGTCCGGCATCAGGGCCTTCGGCTGATACTCCGCAGATCCCGCCGACGGCGCTGTAAACGAGCATCTTACGGCCTCCAAAATTCATCGGTACAATGGAAGAGTGGGACATCTTCCAGTTGCCAGGATTGGGGGTTTCCCAAGTTTTTTTCCCCGTTTCACAATCGATGGCAACCAATAGGGCCGCCCCCCCAGTGGCCACGATGGCCTGGTCGTTGTAAATAATGGGGCACTGGCCGGTATACCAGAAGGGGATCTCGGTTTTGTATTCTTTCTCTACATCAAGCCCCCACCTGAAGGCGCCGGTTGCACGATCGACACACATTACATGGGCCCTCGGACCGATTGTAACAATATATTTTTCAGTTACTGCCGGAACCGTTCTCGACATCCCGTGGTTGCGACGGATGGTTACGCGGTAGCCGCGCTGCCAGATCTCTTTTCCATCGGTGAGATTAAAGCACCTTAGCATATCACTCCGGCGGAGTTCATCATAATCCAGTACGTAGACCGCACCTTTCCAGATAGCTGCACCGGCATGGCCTTCACCCAGTTCAACCGACCAAACCGGTTCCGGAACTTTACCCCCAAAACTATTGATCAGGCTGATATCGGATTTTGAAATATTGTCGAAGCCGGAGCCTCTGAAACGCGGCCAGGTTTCGGTGAGCTCTGTCAACACGCCCCCCGGTTCAAAAAACAGCTCGCCGATCGCAACAGCCTCAGATGCAGAATCACTTCGCGGCGGACGGTTGTCTTCGCCGGGAACACCTTGTGCAAAATTGCGGACGGGGTTATGAAGGTTCCACCAGGCAAAAAACAGTGCCCCAACCACTATCGCACCTGCCAGAATACTATGTCGTATGCGCCGCGTCAACTATCAGTTTTTAACTTTAAAAGGATAACTCATAAGCAGGTCATCCGTCATCCGTCGTCCGTCGTCCGTCATCCGTCGTCGGTCGTCGGTCGTCGGTCGTCGGTCATCCGTCGTCGGTCTATTTGACGCCGAACGCCATCACCGAATTACCATGTCTTACATAAAGAATCCCCTCGTTCAGCACGGGATGTGCCCAGTGCTGGTCGGAACCAAGGGTGATTTTGGTCATGCCGGTGATTTTCAGTTCTGCCGGTGTGGCCGGAGCAATAAAGAGTTCGCCACGCTGGGAATAGCCGATCAGCAATCCGTCTGCAAATATCGTAACCCCTTTTGCGGCTGCCGTGGACTTATATTTGATCTCACCGGTTTTCCAGTCGATGCACTGCCACTCTTTTCCTGAAGTATCACCCGATCCATAAATATATCCGTCAACCAGAACGGCGCCGCCCATGCGGCTGTCGAATGTTTTTGCAAACCACTCTTCGGTAACCGAGCTGCCATCGGCACTCAGTTTCAACTTTGGACCACCCTGCCCATAGCCACTGAAGCAGAAGAGACCTCCGTCATGATACAGTGGCGTGTTCGGATGAACCGAATAGGTATTGGGCTGCGGG
>CAYQFT010000111.1:0-11686 GCA_964416825.1 uncultured Porphyromonadaceae bacterium | reverse complement strand
GAATGGCTCAACCGCCGAGAAACATGATGCATTTTTTGATCTTATTAAAGACGGCAAGATGTTCGAGCATTTTTCGGGGAAAGAGCTGACCCAGCAGGAACCTGATGCCTCGTCCTTTCCAAGCGGCGGGATACGGAATACGTTTGAAGCACGCGGGTACTCAGCCTGGGATCCATCTTCACCTGCCTTTATTGTTGAGAAGACGCTTTGTATTCCTACTGTTTTCGTTTCTTATACCGGCGAGGCTCTGGACTTCAAGACTCCGCTGCTGAAATCTTTGTTTGCACTTGATAAGGCTGCTGTTGAAGTGTGCCAGCTGTTTGACAAGGACGTGACCAAGGTTATTGCCACTCTGGGTTGGGAGCAGGAATATTTCCTGGTGGATGAGGCGCTCTATTATGCCCGTCCCGACCTGGTCCTTACCGACCGCACCTTAATGGGCCACGCATCGGCCCGCGACCAGCAGTTGGCCGATAATTACTTCGGATCCATTCCTGAGAGGGTTACGGCTTTCATGAAAGAGCTTGAGTTTGAGTGTTATATGCTTGGCATTCCGCTAAGGACCCGCCACAATGAAGTGGCTCCGAATCAGTTTGAATGCGCCCCGGTATTTGAAGAGGCCAACCTGGCAGTGGATCACAACCAGCTGCTTATGGATATCATGAAGCGGGTGGCAAGGAAGCACCATTTCCGTGCCCTGCTTCATGAGAAACCCTATAAGGGAATCAACGGCTCGGGCAAGCACAATAACTGGTCGATGCTGACAAATACCGGCGTAAACCTCCTGGCACCGGGAACGAATCCAAAATCGAACCTGCAGCTTCTGACCTTTGTTGTCAACACGGTAAAAGCGGTGCATGATTATGCAGATCTTCTCAGGGCCAGTGTCATGTCGGCGGGCAATGAGCACCGACTGGGCGCCCACGAGGCTCCGCCTGCCATCATATCGGTCTTCATTGGCGAGCATCTGACCCGGGTTCTGAATGAAATCGAGCAAAAGGTTCCTTCCGACAAGATGACGCCGGACCAAAAAACCGAGCTTAAACTCAACATCGGCAAGATCCCGGAGATTATGCTCGATAATACCGACCGCAATCGAACCTCACCATTTGCTTTCACAGGCAACAGGTTTGAATTCCGTGCAGTAGGATCCTCGATGAACTGCGCCGCTCCGATGACGGTCCTGAACACGGCTGTTGCACACCAGCTTCAAGAATTCCGGAAGGATGTGGATGCCCTGGTGGAACAAAACATGAAAAAGGATGAGGCGATCCTTAAGGTCCTTAGAAAATATATCATCCATTCCAAAAAGATCCTTTTTGAAGGAAACGGATATGGTGAAGAGTGGATAGAGGAAGCCAAACAGCGGGGTCTTTCCAATATCATGGATGCCCCGGAGGCACTGAAAGCATACATCGAGCCCAAATCGGTCGAACTTCTGACAAAAATGAAGGTACTAACCGAGCGGGAATTGAATGCACGATTTGATATCCAGCTTGAGTTATTTACGAAAAAAATACAGATTGAAGCTCGTGTTCTGGGTGATCTGGCTGTAAACCATATCATTCCAACCGTTATTAAATATCAGAACCGACTGATCGAGAATGTTAAGGGATTGAAAGAGATTCTCCCGGCAAGTGAATTTGCCGATGCCGCCAGTTACCAGCTGAGTGCCATCCGTAAGATTTCTAAGCATAAGGCACTGATCCTGGAAATGGTTGACGAGATGGTTAATGCCAGAAAAGAGGCCAACACCATCGAGGACGTCAGGGAGCTGGCTGATTCCTACAACAAAAAGGTAAAGCATTTTCTTGAGGAGATCCGGTACCACATCGACAAGCTTGAACTGATCGTTGACGACGACCTGTGGCCGCTGCCGAAGTACCGCGAGTTGTTGTTCGCCCGCTAACACGGGCCGTGCTGCGGGTTTATCCCGATATACCAAGGGCAGTATTTGCTTCGTTTATACTACAAATGAGGCAAATATTGCCTATTTTTACGACCTCCAGCAGAAAAGCATCGGGTATGAAATCAGAACGGATATTATTACTATTTGTGATCCTGGCCATTCTTGCCGGAGGCCCGGCCATGGCGCAGAAACGTGAACTCCTTGTGCAGGCCGACAAGACCTTTGCCATGGGTGAGTATTTCAAGGCTATTGAGAAATACAAGAAAGCCTATGCCAAGGAAAAGGACCGTACAAAGCGGGCCGACATCAATTTCAGGATTGGTAACTGTTATCGTCTGATCAACGACACTAAAAAAGCCGAAACCTATTTCGTCCGTTTGATCAAGCAGAAATATGGCAATCCGCTGGCCATTCTTTACGGCGCAGAAATGCTGAAAATGAACGGTAAGTATGCCGATGCCAAAGCCCGCTATGAAGAGTACCTGAAAATCGAACCAGCGGATGCAATGGCCCTTAATGCTTATCAGTCTTGTGATTCCATTTTGCTCTGGACTAAAAATCCCACACGATACCAGGTCGAGAACGTTAAGGACTTCAATACCAAGGATAACGATTTCAGTCCGGCTTTCGCCTCGGAAGATTATAAGGAACTTTACATCACCTCTTCGAGGGAAGGCGCCGACGGTAACAAGATACACGGAGCCACCGGGCAGAGTTTCTCCGATATTTTTTTCACGCGGCTGGATAACAAGCAGAAATGGGCCGTTCCGGCGCCAATAGATAAATCGATCAACTCGATGTTCGACGATGGCACTCCATGGATCTCCGCGGATGGGAATACCATGTATTTTACCCGCTGCAGGTTCGATAAGCAGCTCGAGCTGGGGTGTCAGATCATGATTGCAAAGAAGCAGGGTGCTAAATGGGGAGATCCCACGGTTGTTCCCCTGTCAAAGGATTCAGTGGTGATTGCTCATCCAAGCCTTACAGAAGACCAGCTTACCCTGTTTTTTGTCAGCGATATGCTCGGAAGCCTTGGTGGGAAAGATATATGGATGGTTCAGCGGGAGAAAGCTGACGGTCCCTGGAGCGCACCAAAAAATCTCGGAGAAGGCATCAATACAGCCCGGGACGAGATGTTCCCTTTTGCTAAAACAGACACGCTTTTCTATTTTTCATCCAACGGACATCCGGGGTTGGGTGGGTTGGATATTTTCAAGGCCCACGCTGACGAAGAAGGTAACTGGATCATAGAGAACATGAAATATCCGGTGAACAGCGTCAGCGATGATTTTGGCATGATCTTCCAAAAAGAGGAGGAGCGCGGGTATTTTGTTTCGAGCCGCACCGGGGGAAAAGGTGGAGACGATATTTATTCGTTCGTCCTGCCGGAGAAACGATTCAGCCTGGCAGGCAGGGTGCTCAACGAGCAGACGGATATGCCTGTTCCAGCGGCCGATGTGAGGTTGATCGGAAGTGACGGCACATCGCTCGAAAGCAAGAGTGACTCGGTGGGAGGGTTCTCCTTCAAGCTGAAAGCCGAAACAGATTACCTGGTTGTCGCCTTCAAACGGGGCTTTCTTAACGGCAAAGTGCGTGAAACCACCATGGGCCTCGAAGAGAGCCGGGAATTCAACGTAAACCTGGTGCTTGCACCCTACGAAAAACCTATCGAACTGCCGAATATCCTGTACGATCTGGCCAAGTGGGACCTTCGCCCGGAATCCATGATCGCACTGGATCAACTCGTAGAAACCCTCGAGGATAACCCGAATATAACCATCGAGCTCATGTCCCATACCGATGTCAGGCCCTTCCGGGTGATGTCGAACCTGGAGCTTTCACAGAACCGCGCCCAATCCGTGGTTGATTACCTGATCTCCAAGGGAATCGAAAAGGACAGGCTCAAGGCCAGGGGATACGGGCCCGATGTGCCACGTATTGCCGATGAAAAGATTTCCTCCCAGAATACCTTTATTCAGGTGGGTGACACCCTCTCGAAAGAGTATATCGAGAAACTGCCCCTGGAGCAAAATCGGGAGATTGCGCATCAGCTTAACCGCCGGACAGAATTCCGGGTACTTAGTAATAATTACGTTCCGGTTGAGCAGCGAAAAGGAGATTACGACGCTGAAAAACAGTTGCTTATGCGGGGTATGGAGGAGCTCCAGCAAGGAAAGGGCAAGTTCAAGAAATGAAGCCCGATAACCGCTATGCACAACGGGGTGTCTCCTCTTCAAAGGAGGATGTGCACCGCGCCATCAGCAGGCTCGACAAGGGGTTGTTTCCACAGGCTTTTTGTAAAATCATTCCCGATATTTTAACCGGTGATCCGGATTGGTGCAGCATCATGCACGCAGACGGCGCCGGGACAAAATCCTCGCTGGCCTACCTGTATTGGAAAGAGACCGGGGATCTGTCGGTCTGGAAGGGCATAGCGCATGATGCTGTAATCATGAATACCGATGATCTGCTCTGCATCGGGGCTACCGGTCCCATTATGTTAAGTTCCACCATCGGAAGAAATAAAAACCTGATACCCGGAGAGGTGATCTCCGCAGTTATTGAAGGCACACAAGAGGTCGCAGATTTGCTCACCTCCTATGGCATGGAGACGGTTTTTTGCGGAGGAGAGACTGCAGATGTAGGCGATCTGGTCCGCACCATCATTGTTGACAGTACCGTAACGGCCCGGATGAGAAGAGCCGATGTAATCTCCAATGACCGGATCCGGCCGGGAGATGTGATTGTCGGCCTCTCGTCATCGGGGCAGGCAACCTATGAGAAAGAATATAACGGCGGAATGGGCAGCAACGGCCTCACTTCAGCCCGCCACGATGTTTTTGCGAAATACCTGGCTTTAAAATACCCGGAATCCTTTGATCCTCAGGTTCCTGAAGAACTTGTCTATTCCGGTGCCGTTCAACTGACCGACCCGGTTGAAGGGACTGGTCTAAATGCAGGTAAACTTGTTCTATCACCCACCCGAACCTATGCACCGGTGGTTATCGCGATACTGAAAGAGCTGCGTCAGGAAATTCACGGGATGGTTCATTGCTCAGGAGGTGGACAGACAAAGATTTTGCATTTTGTCGAAAATCTTCACATCATCAAGGATAACCTGTTTCCGGTTCCGCCGCTGTTCAGCCTGATACAGCGCCAGTCAAATACTCCCTGGAGCGAAATGTACAAAGTATTCAATATGGGACACCGGTTTGAAATCTACCTGCCCGAACCTTTTGCAGAGCGGATTGTACAGATTGCCTCGGGGTGTGGGATCGACGCGCAGGTAGTTGGCCGGTGTGCTCCTGCCAGCTCTCGCAAGCTTACCATCTCCGGTGGGTACGGGGATTATTTTTATTAAGTAATTGGCCTCGCTTCGCTCGGCTAATTGGCTCCCTCCGGTCGCTAATTGGCCCTTCGGGCTAATTAGGGCGAAGCCCCAATTAGCGGAGCGCAGCGGAGCCAATTAGCCGACCGCAGGGAGGCCAATTTCCAACTAATCGTAAATCGTAAATCGTAAATCTGGAATTATGTTGTTGCTAAAACTTGAGGGCATAGCCGCCCGATTCGAAGAGGTTGCCCGGTTGATCACCGAACCCGAGGTGATTAATGATATGAAGCGGTATGTTCTTCTGAATAAGGAATATAAGGAACTCAGCAAGATTGTTGAGTTTTACCGTGAATACAAGAATATCACGGAAAATCTGGATTCCACCAAGAAAATCCTTGAAACCGAAAAGGATGAAGAGATGCGCGAGATGGCCAAGGAGGAGATGGATATGCTCATTAACAGGCGGGGTGAGATGGAGGAAGAGATCAAGGTCCTGCTTTTACCTGCCGATCCCGAGGATGCCAAAAATGCTGTGATGGAAATCAGGGCCGGTACCGGCGGAGATGAAGCCAGTATTTTTGCCGGCGACCTGTTCCGGATGTATGTCAAGTTCTTCGATATCAAAGGCTGGAAATACAGCATCAACAGTTTCACGGAGGGAACCAACGGGGGGTATAAGGAAGTCATCCTTTCCGTGACCGGTGACGGGGTATATGGAATCATGAAGTATGAGTCCGGGGTTCATCGCGTCCAGCGTGTGCCGCAAACGGAAACCCAGGGCAGGATTCACACTTCAGCCGCAACCGTGGCCGTGTTGCCGGAGGCGGAAGAGTTTGACATTGAGCTTCTTACTTCTGATATCAGGGTTGATACCTATTGTTCCTCCGGTCCGGGCGGACAATCGGTGAACACCACCTATTCCGCAGTACGGCTCACCCACGTGCCCTCCGGCGTGGTGGTTACCTGCCAGGACCAGAAATCACAGATCAAGAATAAGGAAAAGGCTATGATTGAGCTCAGAACTCGTCTGTATAATCTGGAGTATCAGAAATATTTGGATGAGATCTCTTCAAAGCGAAAAACAATGGTGAGCACCGGAGACCGGTCGGCAAAGATCCGGACCTACAACTACCCGCAGGGGCGCATGACGGATCACCGGATCAACTTTACCCTCTATAATCTTCCGGCCGTTCTCAACGGGGATATCATGGAAATTATTGATAAATTGCAGATTGCGGAAAATGCTGAGCGACTCAAAGCCTCTGATATTGTGAAATAATGACTGCTGCTGAACTCAACTACGAAATTCGCCGGAAGGGATCCTATTTGTGTATCGGCCTCGACAGTGATCCGGGAAAGATACCGGCACATCTGAACCGGGAAGCACATCCGGTTTTCGCCTTCAACCGTGCAATCATTGATGCCACGCATGACCTGGCCGTTGCCTATAAGCCGAACCTGGCGTTTTACGAAGCGATGGGAACCGATGGTATGGATCAGCTGGCCATGACGGTCGACTATATCCGGTCGGTTGATCCCAACCTGTTTATCATTGCCGATGCCAAGCGCGGCGATATTGGAAACACAGCTGAACAATATGCCAAGGCCTTTTTTATCCGGTATGATTTTGATGCCATCACCCTGTCTCCCTATATGGGCAGGGACTCGATAGAACCTTTTCTTCAGTTTACCGGTAAGTGGGCCATTCTGCTGGCCCTGACCTCCAATCCCGGTGCAAATGATTTTCAGATGCAGCGGTTTTCCGATGGTGAACCCCTTTATGAGAAAGTCTTGCGCGAGAGCGCCACCTGGGGCACTCATGATAACCTGATGTATGTGGTGGGTGCCACGCGCCCCGAATACCTGCGCCGGATCCGGAAAATTGTACCTGAGCACTTCCTTTTGGTCCCGGGCGTCGGCGCCCAGGGCGGTTCGCTGGAGATGGTGCTCGAAAATGGCAAAAGCAGCCACGGCGGACTCCTGATCAACAACTCCCGCGGAATCATCTTTGCCGGCAGCGGCCCCGACTTTGCCGAAAAGGCGAGGGGGGCGGCCGAGAGGATGGTGGGCAGTATGTAGGCAGTTGCCGGTTGCCGGTTGCCGGTTGTTCGCCAGAACTGTCATTCCGGCGAAGGCCGGAATCTCCTGTACAATGCTCCGAGGCAAGGGATCCTGACTTTCGTCAGGATGACAATTCTGGCCTAACCGGTAACCGGCAACCGGCAACCGGCAACTAGTCTTAACCAGCAACTATCTTCCCCTTTTTCTCCACTTTCCCCTCCCTCCTGCATCTATATCTGTAAAAGATATGCCATGCAGGAAGATTTTCTACAGTACATCTGGAAATACGGGTTGTTTCCATCTGATAAGTTGTTTACCCCAAGGGGTGAGCGGGTTGAGATTCTGGCTCCCGGGCAGTTTAATACAGATGCAGGGCCGGATTTTCTGTTTTCAAGGATCCGGATTGCCGGTACGGTGTGGGTGGGCCATACGGAGATTCATGTTAAGGCCTCCGACTGGTCCCGTCACGGGCATGATAAGGATCCGGCGTACGAAACAGTTGTTCTTCATGTTGTCTATGAGGCTGATTGTGAGGTGACCCGGCCAGGAGGTGAGGTGATTCCCGCGGTAACGCTGCCGGTTAAACGCGCTTTTCTGGAAACGTATCACAGCATGCTATCAACCCTTTCGCCGGTGCCCTGTGAAACGGCCTGGCAGAAGCTCGAACCGCTTGAAGTGGAGAGCTGGCTGGTTGCGATGGGGGTTGAACGGATGGAGAGCAAAACATCCATGGTCACCATGCGCCTTGCTGAGAATAAGGGCGGATGGGAAGAGACCTTGGTTCAGCTCATTTTCCGGTCGTTCGGCTTTGGAATTAATCAGGAAGCGTTTGACCGCCTGGGCCGCTCCATACCGCTGCAGGCAATTCGTTATTCGCTGTCGAACCCTTTCCGCCTGGAAGCCCTTTTGTTCGGCCAATCAGGCATGATTCCCGACAGAAAGACCGATCCCTATTGCAAGGCGCTTGCCGCAGAGTTTGAATTCGCCCGCCGCAAATACAACCTTGAACCCCTCGTTAACCCCGGATGGAAATTCCTTCGGATGCGGCCGGCTAATTTCCCTACCGTCAGACTTGCGCAGCTGGCTGCATTTCTTACCGGAAACCCCGACCGGCTGGGTCTGGTTACCCGTACGGCAGGCACGGTGGGTCGAGGGGCCTTTGATTATCAGGTATCTTCCTACTGGAAGATTCATTATGATTTTGGCAAAAAATGGGCGTCCGGTTATCCCGGTATCGGTGCGGATACCATCAACCTGTTCACGATCAACGCGGCAATCCCCTTTTTTGCCTGCTGGGCCAACCGTCAGGGCGACCGCGCAGCGCGCGAGAAATGGATGGAATCCCTGGAGAAAATGCCACCTGAAAGCAACCGCATTACACGGATCTGGACCGGTTATGGATTCCGGGTCCCCAACGCTTTCTATTCCCAGGCTTTCCTTCACCTTTATAAAACCTACTGCCAGCCCCGGAAATGCCTGAGCTGCCGGATCGGCCAGACCCTGATCCGAAACCCTGGAGGCGTATAATGTCGTATCTTAGGGGTCAGATTATGAAACGAATACTCATCACCGGATCTAACGGGCTGGTCGGCCAGACGTTGATCAAACGGCTTCTCGCCGAGCCTGATATGGAGGTTTATGCAACCTCGCTCCATGAAAACTACATACCGGGTTTCCCCGGCGATCGGTTCTTTTCGGCCGACCTGGCGATTGCAGGTCAGGCTGCCGGGGTAATCGACACAATCAAGCCCGATGTGGTGGTTCATGCGGCTGCACTGACGCAGGTCGACCCGTGCGAACTGGATCCCGACCTCTGCGACCGGATCAATATCGAGGGAACCCGTGAGGTTGCCAGGGCTTCCGAAAAAATCGGGGCACATTATATATATATATCTACCGATTTTGTCTTTGATGGTTTGAAAGGTCCTTACTCAGAGGAGGATACGCCAAATCCGGTGAGCACCTACGGCTGGTCGAAACTGCAGGGTGAATTCATAACCCTCGGGCTGCGGACCCCGCGAACGGTAGTGAGAACTATACTTGTTTACGGTGTTGCACCGGCCATGAACCGGTCAAACCTGGTGCTGTGGGTCAGGAAATCCCTGACTGAGGGAGTGCCGATCCGGGTGGTTACCGACCAGTTCCGGATGCCTACACTGGCTGATGACCTGGCGGAGGGCATCGTGAAGATCATTCAACGAGAGCGAACCGGCATTTACCATTTGTCGGGTCCGGAAATGACTTCGGTATATGATTTTGCCCTGCAAACCGCACGGTTTTTTTCTCTGGATGAATCCCTTATTTCTCCGATAACTTCCGGAACATTGAGTCAGCCGGGGAGAAGACCTGTCTCAACCGGCTTTGTTCTTGACAAGGCGATAGAGGAGCTGGATTATGCGCCAAAAAACATTGATCAAGGGTTGCTTGTGGCACGGAATTTGCTTGATACTGTTTGATCCGGCCAGATTAGTCCCCTTGTTGTAAGTTGTTTTTCTCGCGAAGGCGCTATGGATGCAAGGCCAAAGGCGAAAGGCGAAAGGCGAAAGAAAGATTGAAGATTAAAGAGAATAAGACGGATAAGATTTAAAAACAAAACGTGACAATATGAAAACCAGATGGATGTTAGCGGGAGCCGCATGCCTGGTGTTGGGTATGGGTGCCTGCAATAAGGAAGAGTATGAAGTCAAGACGCTTGATCTGCCGCTGAAAGCGGCGGAAGTGATCTCGGCCGACA
The DNA here is from genome assembly GCA_964416825.1 of uncultured Porphyromonadaceae bacterium. Lineage (GTDB taxonomy): Bacteria > Bacteroidota > Bacteroidia > Bacteroidales > UBA12481 > UBA12481. Next base: position 1,648 of record CAYQFT010000111.1, on the reverse strand, counting down.
ATTCATTCGGATTTGACCTTTACCGCGGCCTGGCCGCGGAGGCGAAGGCGGGAACGAACGTGATGATTTCTCCGCTGAGTGTTTCGCAGGCTTTGGCCATGACCTATAATGGGGCCTCGGGTGATACAAAGATTGCCATGGAGGAGGCTATGCGCACGGCCGGGATTGATCGCGACGAACTGAACGAACTCAACAAAAAACTGGTGGATGCACTCATGGCACATGATCCGAAAGTAGTGCTGGAGATAGCCAATTCGATCTGGTATCGCCAGGAGTATACCATTCTGCCAGATTTTGTGACCCGGAACCAGACCTATTACGGTGCGGATGTCCGGCCGACGAATTTCGACGATCCTGGGTGCAAGGATATAATCAATGGCTGGGTGGATGAGAAAACCCACGGCAAAATATCGGAAATTGTAAAAGAGGTTAATCCGGAGTCTTTCATGTTTCTGATTAATGCCATCTATTTCAAGGGAGCATGGACCTATGAGTTTGCCAAAAAGAATACCTATGAATCCGAATTTAATCTGGAGAACGGATCAACCGCCAAGGTTGACATGATGAAACAGAAGCTGGATCTCAATATGTTCAGCACCGATGTGTTCACTTCGGTTGAGCTACCTTACGGCAAGGGTAACTGGAGAATGTTCCTGTTTCTGCCGGAGGATGGCAAGAAGGTTGCCGATATTGAGGAACAGCTCACCGACAAGAATTGGGGCGGATGGATGAAGTCCTATGTGGCGATGAAGGAGGTGGATTTTTCCTTGCCGCGTTTCACCTTTGCGTATGAGGAGAGCCTGGCCAATGCATTGAAAGCCATGGGTATGGAAGTGGCTTTTTCCCCTGCAGCTGATTTTACCGGGATATTGCCCTCAGGAGATCTGATGATCAGCGATGTGAAACACAAAACCTTTATCGAGGTGAATGAAGAGGGAACAGAGGCAGCTGCCGTGACATCGGTTGATATTGTCCTCACAAGTATCGGGAACTATATTTCCTTTAACAAACCGTTCCTGTTTGCCATTGCCGAAAAATCAACCGGAGCCATCCTGTTCCTCGGAAAATATATGAAACCCGAATGAAAAAACTAATTTTCTTAACCGCATTGGTGTTTCTGATGGCTTCATGCGAAAAGCCCCCAGATGTGTCAACCTCCCTCACCTCAACCAGCGACATGCAATGCAAGTCGGGAAGTGACCTTAAAACCGGCGAGCCGGGCAAAACCCAATCGTGCATCAGTTATGAGTATGACGGCGACAGCACCCTGTACCTGGTCCATTACAATGCCGGATTCAACTGCTGTCCGGAACAGATTCTGGTGGACTTTGAGGTGAAGGGCGACAGCCTGATCATCACCGAGGATGATTTAAAACAGGATTGCCGCTGCAATTGTCTTTTTCACGTAAATATTACCATTCATAACCTGAAGAAAACCAAATACCATGTCAAGATCATTGAGCCGCTGGCCAGGGTGGAAAGCCTGCTGGTTTTTGACCTCGACCTGAAGAAGAAGGCGACGGGGCAGGAGTGTGTGGAGCGGGGGTATTATCCGTGGGGGGAGTGAAAATGGTTGCCGGTTACCGGTTGCCGGTTGCCGGTTAAGCCAGAACTGTCATTCCGGCGAAAGCCGGAATCCCCGCCCCAG
>CAYQFT010000110.1:10553-11688 GCA_964416825.1 uncultured Porphyromonadaceae bacterium | reverse complement strand
GATGTAACCGTGGTATGGATACTGGTGGAGGCGACCACCCTGACGGCTTCCGTCCTGATTTATCATGAAAAGACACGCACTGCCCTGGAAGCTACCTGGAAATATATTTTTCTTTGCTCAACAGGGATTGCACTGGCCTATATGGGAATCCTTTTTCTCAGCCTGACCCTCGAGGAGCCCGGGCTGCACGGACTTAGTTTTGATTACATAACCCGATCTGTGACATCGGCGAATCCGCTGTACCTCAAAATTGCCTTCGTTTTTGTCTTTATCGGGTACAGCACGAAGATGGAACTGTTTCCGATGCATACGGTGGGAATCGACGCCAACTCGGTAGCTCCATCGCCCATGGGCGGACTTTTCTCAACCGCACTGGTGAACCTCGGATTTCTGTCGATCTTCCGGATTTACAAGGCATTATCAGGAACTCCGATTTTTGAGTGGATGAACCACATCCTGATCATCTCCGGAGTTTTATCGGTACTGGTTGCAGCCGGCTACATGCTGAAGGCAAAATACCCCAAGCGGATGCTGGCGTATTCCAGTCTGGAGAACATGGGCCTGGTGGCCATTGCCATAGGTATCGGCGGGATTGGATATTATGCGGCCATTTTCCTGCTGGTAGTGCACTCCTTCACCAAATCGAGCCTGTTCTTCCAGCTGGGCCAGGTGAACCGGGTGCTGAAAACGCTGAAGCTTGATGAGAGCGGTCATTATATGAAATTAAACCCGGCCGGTTCAGCCGTTCTTTTACTGGGCCTGATGGCTATACTGGCGATTCCGCCATCCGGGCTGTTTGTGAGCGAATATCTGCTTTTCACGGGCCTCATTGCCACAAACAACTGGTTTGTGCTGATTGTGGTCATGATACTTTTGTGCTGCGTGATATACGCGATGGCTACCCGGGTGATGCACATGCTTTTCTCGGAGCCTTATGTGACCCGGGAGGGATGGGAACCGGGGAAAGTCAGCTGGACGGAAAATATCGGGCAGATGATTTTTCTGATGGTGGTGTTTGCGCTGTGCGTGTATCAGCCTCCCTTTCTGGTGGACCTTATTAACAATGGGATAGCTGGGGTACCGGGAAGATAAGGCGAAAGGAAAAAGGCGAAAGGCGAAAGGCGAAAGAAAGATG
>CAYQFT010000110.1:0-10543 GCA_964416825.1 uncultured Porphyromonadaceae bacterium | reverse complement strand
GGATGACTGACGACTGATGACTGACGAAAAATACATATTGATGCGAAATGCGGCGGAGCCGGTGCCGATGGCACGGATACCGGTTTTGGGGTATCATGTATTTTGTGAATGCATGGTTAGCCTGATGAGTGTGGAGGCGAACCATTGTGTTTTGTACTATGCGTTTCCATATGAAGGGGGTTTGAGGTTTATGGTTTGTGTAGCGAGGGATGAAACCGGAGATATTGCCGTTTTTTCGCATCATCAGTCGGGCAGCGAAATTGTGCTGGAATCCCTGACTCCCAAAATTCCTCAAGTACATCTCTTCGAACGCGAAATTCATGAAAATTACGGTGTAAAATTCGAAAACCATCCGTGGTTGAAACCGGTGCGGACGCCGTACCATTTGGCAATTGAATCGACGGATGCCGACACGGGCGAGCGCAGCTCGCCCCTACGGGCACAACCGGTCACCAATCACCAATCACCAATCACCAATCACCAATCACCAATCACCAATTCCGCGTCACGTATCGACCAATATCCGTTCTACCGCATCGACAGCGAGGAGCTCCACGAAGTCGGCGTAGGCCCCATCCACGCCGGCGTGATCGAGCCCGGGCATTTCCGGTTTATCTGCAACGGGGAGAAGGTGTTGCATTTGGAGATCATGTTGGGGTACCAGCATCGCGGCGTTGAAAGAATGATGGTGGAAGAGGTTGAGAAGGTTGAGAAGGTTGAGAAGGTTGTGCCCGTAGGGGCGTCCCTGCGGACGCCCGTTCCAATATTTGAAAAACGTAATGTTTTACGGCGGGCGATTTTGGCGGAGAATATTGCGGGCGATACGGCGGTGGGACATGGGCTGGCGCATGCGCAGCTGATGGAGTCGCTGGCGGGGATTGAGGTATCGGAGCGGTTGAAGCTGGAACGGTCCATTGCTTTAGAGCTTGAGCGGATTGCGGTTCATATTGGCGATACGGCTGCGCTATGCACGGATGTGGCGTATCAGCTGGGGCAGGTGGTGAATGAGGCCTTGCGGACCACAATAATCAATACCACGCAGTTCTGGTGCGGCAACCGGTTTGGAAAAGGGCTCATCCGTCCAGGAGGGACCCAGTATCCACTTACGGCTGAGGTGGCAAAAGAAATACTACGGGTTTTGGAAGATTCCGGCAGCCGGTATGCAGATATGACGGATGTAATCTATTCATCTCCAACTGTTTTATCCCGATTTGATGAAATCGGAACGGTAACAAAAGAACAGGCTGCCCTTATCGGGGCAGTCGGGATGGCTGCCAGAACCTGCGGAATACCACGGGATATCAGAAAAAGTCATCCGTTCGCAGGATACAAGGCGGGCACTTTTGAACCGGTGGTTCTGGAATCCGGCGATGTGCTGGCCAGGGGGATGCTGAGGAACCGGGAGGTGAGGGAGTCGGTGGAGATGGTTAAGGAATTAGTTAAGGGAGTTAAGGGAGTTAAGGAAGTTATGGGAGTTGAGGAAGTTAAGGGAGTTAAGGGAGGGCTTGATATCTTGAATTCTTCATCTTTCGCCTTTCGCCATTCTTCTTTCGCCTTGTCTTTAACCGAAGGGTGGAGAGGGGAGATCGCCCATGCGGCTGTTACGGATGAGAAAGGGGAATTGGTTCATTACAAGATCAAGGATCCTTCGTTCCACAACTGGATGGCGCTGCAGCTGGCGGTACGGAACCAGGAGATCTCTGATTTTCCGGTGTGCAACAAGAGTTATAACCTGTCCTATTGCGGACACGACCTGTAAGCGATGCGGAATTTTCTCAGAATAGCGAAGAAACACGGGGTCCAGTATGTGCCCGACCTGCGAACCGCAAAGGTTAGTCCTTTATTTCGCGGACGGCCGGTGATTTCTGAGGGAATTTCACGGGAGGAGGCAGCGGGACTTGCTGAGATGTGTCCTGCAGACGCCATTTCGGCTCAGCCATTCAGCATTGACCTGGGACGCTGCGTCTTTTGCCGCGAATGCGAATTTGCCTGTCCGGGCAAAATCCGGTTTACCAACGATTATAAGATTGCCACAAACGATCCGCAGAATCTGATTGTTACCACGGGCGATCAGCCCATCGGGTTAAATCGGGATAAAATCAGGAAAGAAATTCCAAAACTATTCCGGAACGCATTGAAATTAAGGCAGGTATCGGCTGCCGGGGATAACAGCTGCGAAATGGAACTGAATGCTGCGGGCAATGTGAATTTCGATATGGGACGCTACGGAATCGAGTTTGTGGCCTCACCCCGTCATGCCGACGGCGTGGTGATTACCGGCCCGATATCCGGGAACATGGCGGAAGCCCTTCAGATCTGCTACGATGCCATTCCTTCACCTAAAATTGTCATACTCGTTGGGACCGATGCCATCAGCGGAGGATTGTTCCGCGAAAGCCCCGCTTTAAACCGCGAATTCCTCGATAAGTATCCGGTGGATTTGTATGTGCCGGGGAATCCGGCGCATCCTCTGACTTTCATAAATGGGTTGATGGATCTTATCGGCAGAGGATGCAGGCGAAAGATAAAAGGCGAAAGGCGAAAGAAAGAACAAAGAATTTAAGATGGCAATGATCTTAATCTTAGTAAAGCGGTTCCTACCAGGGCGGGAATAGTTTAGCGGTAGTTTTGATGTTGCCACGGCCGTCTACCTCTCCGCGAATCGGGCCGAACCGCAACGACCAAATCACTCTTCCCTTTGTTTTCCTGATTTTTACATGGTTAAAGAAGCCCCTTTCCTTAGTGTCAAACATGAAAAACTGCTTTAGCCAGAGTTTTTTGCCGTCATCAAAAACCTCAACCAGATATTTAAATGAACGGAATTCGGTGGGCCGCATCAGGGAAACGATCAGATAGTAATGATCCCCGTCCCCCGACTTCTGGTGGACAAACTGGTTGCAGGAGATATCTATTCTTGGCAGTTTTCCCCAGGCAATCCAGGTTTGTTGAAAAAATCGTTTTAAGGTGGAATCAACGGGAGGGTAAAAGTATTGAAGGAGGGTGTCCGGATGGCTGGAATCTCTGTATGGAGGAATTTCCATTTTGTCAATAACAAAATCCAGCACTTCGTTTTTTCGATTGGAATTTTCATTTTTCTCGCACCCGTTGCCGGTCAGGAGAATGAAAAGAATCAGGGTTGTGAATCGGAGTGATTTCATGACGAACAATGTGGATTTTTTACCTGAGTATGGGTATAGCAGGGTAAAACGAGATTCGACTATCCCGGTAAATCGTGACGGCATTAATGAGGATGAGAACGCCATTAACAATGTAGAATGAAGTCCATATTGCAGTAAAAACTCCAATTCTCATGTCAATCGGTTCAGTATTGAATGATTTACTTCGCATACTGAATAAGAAGATGCCGACAAATAAATAGTAGTACAGATAGAAAAGGATATTCCAGGTTATCTGGAAATTAATAAGTTTTCTTCCTATTTCCCTGGCATGCAATACTTTGTCTTTTTTATATATCCAGAGAATGAGCGGAACAATAATCCCTAGCAGGGGGATTATCAGGAATGTAAGGGCTGAAAGGTTCAGCGCTGTAAGATATCCGCGGTCTGCAACCTGCTGCCATTCAACAAGTTCTTCTTGTGTAATTTCGAGGGCTTTGCAAAGGCGCCTGATAGTATCACCCCGTGGAACCGTATCGCCTTTCTCAATCCGCTGGACAGTTCTCAAATTCAATCCGGATTTATCAGCCAGCGCCTCCTGTGAAAGATTTTTCAGTTTCCTGAATTGAACAACTTTGCTTCCAATCTCCGACATGTGGTTATAGGGTTCGTGGTTTCGTTCTCAAAGATAACGGAAGCGCCCAATCCCCATGAATAAAAGCTTACGGCATTTCTACGGCATTTGAGTATTATTCACATCAGACTAATAAAAAAGGGGCTGCCACTCACCGTGCCAACCCCTCTTATCTTACAATCTTAAAATCTTAGGTCTTTCTTTCGCCTTTCGCCTTTTTTCTTTCGCCTTAAATCCCCAGTTTCTTCCGTATCTCCGCCGGTATCCCATTCTTGTTTACCAAAACACAAGTGGTCTTAAGCTTCAGATAGTTGGAGGAGATGTAGGAATATCCCTTGTAAGGATTTCCCGGTCCCCAGGAGTTTTTCTCAAAGTAATACTTATTGCCTGCCTGGTCTTTGGCGATGCCAACCAGATGCATTCCGTGATCATCGGTGGTCTGATAATTATCAAACTCCATCTGACGCCGTTCGGGAGTGATGGCCGGTTCCATGCCGGGCTTGAAGGTTTTGCCGTCCCAATTGTCGGGCGGGACAACGGCAACACCGAGTCCATAGTTGAAACCTTTTTCCAGATCCGCGGCCCAGGCTACTGTGTAGCCGGTGCGAATGGAGTTTTCAACGATCTGATCGAGTTCGTCGAGGGTTACATTGTATACAGATCCGCGGGTGAAGTTGTCGGGAACCTCAAGCACAAAGCTCTCATAATACGGATGGTGGGTAAAGGAGGAGACCTCAACGTAGTCGTCGAGGTTCAGGCCCAGCGAGTTGGCAAAAGTGGTTGGAGTATAGCTGGTCCCCTTGTATTCAAAGTTCTCCGGAACTTCGCCCAGATAGGCATCCACCAGGTTGGTAAAGCCCTGAAGCCAAACCGGGCTCAGCTTACCGTTCGGATTCTTCAGGATGCCGGTTATATAGCCTTTCAACACCGCATCCATCTCATTATGAATCACTCCCGGTTCCTTTATCTCATTGCCCGGATAGTTGGTCCAGGGCATGATGCCATTATCACGGATCGAGTTGATCACATCATGGCAGGCGCCACCGGGACCGAATTCAACTTTCCCGTTCCAGCGGATATATTGCTCTGCTTTATCGATATAGGTGTTACGCACGGTATACATCACCGAAAGTTCCACTTCGGGTTTGCCCAGGCGGATCAGCTCGGATTCCAGCATGGAGGTGGTTGAGTAGGACCAGCAGGTGCTCGAGGAGCCCTGACTTTTAATGGCCGTACGCGGATGTTCCACCTCAATGGTGAATTTGTACGGGGGTTCCGGCGTCTTTTTCTTTTTGGCTTCAGCTGTGTTGGGCAGCAGGATCAGAGCCACTGCGCCTATCAGGGTATATCTGAGGTATGTTGACTTTTTCATGGCTGTCATTATTATTTCTTTAAACCGATTTTGGTTGCGATCTGAGGCGGGATCCCGTCTTTATGAACCATGATGGACATGGTTCGCATGCGCATAAAGGGAGCCGACATGTAGGAGTATCCCTTGAATTTGCCGCCTTCGCCCCAGGAGTTTTTCTCCTGATAATATTTATTCCCAAACTGATCCTGGGCGATTCCTGTCAGATGCATGGCGTGATCGTCGGTAAACTGATAGGAGTCAAAGAGATACTGACGATCTGCCTGGGTTACGGTCTTTTCCGGCGCCGACGGATCCAATACATTTCCTCCACCGGCCATAATGCGTGCGAAACCGCCGTTAAAATTAAGGTCCGATATGTCGGCTCCCCAGGATATGGATACCCCGTTTCCGAGGGCATAATCCACGATTGACATCAGGTCATCTATCGGCACATTCCAGATTCCCTGCTGGGCCCAGTTGTCGGGAATTTCAATTACAAATTCCTTATAGAAAGGATGATGCGTAAAACTCGTGAATTCGATATAATCGCTGGCATGGATTCCCAGTTCTTTTGCGAACTCCTTGGGCGTGAACATCTTGCCATTGTAGGAGAAGGAGAGCGGGACTTCACCGAAATAGGCATCCAGAACACCGCTGACGCCTTTTTGCCAGACCGGGCTGATCTTGCCGTTCGGGTTTTTTACGACAGCATCCACCACGCCTGACAGGCTGCCAATGATTTCGCCGTGTTTATGGGTAGTTTCCCCGTAATTCAAACCCTGATAGATGTCGCGGGGAACGATTCCGTATTTCATGATGGAGTTCAGAACATCATGCTGCTCGCCGCCTTCGGCAAAATTGCAGGTGCCATGAAAGCGCACATATTGCTCTGCCTTATCGGAGTATACATTGCGAACGGTAAACATTTCCGAGAGTCCCACTTCGCCTTTCCCCAACCTGATGAGCTCGCTTTCCAGCATGGATGTGGTGCCGAAGGACCAGCAGGTAGAGGTGGATGCCTGGCTCTTCACGGTCAGGGCGGGAATTTGTTTGATGGTGGTTAGTTGGAACTCCGGAGTGGTTTCCTGCGGTTTCTTGTCCTGCCCAAACGACAGGCACGGGATCAGAAGCAGTGCCAGGATCATGGAGGCTGCTCCGATGTTGTGTTTTCTGCTGAATATCATGCTTGATAAATTAAGTGTTTAGTCTACGGTTAACCCAAATTCTTGTAATTTCACGGTTCGCCTGAGGCATCGAAATTAATAAACCAAAATCTATGAGACCCTTACGAAAGTCATTAATTACAGTTATTGCCCTCTTTGCGGTGCAAATACTTTCAGGACAGACTGTTACCACCACTTCTTTGATAGGGGAACTGACCGATTTGCAGCAGTTAGCCCAATTTCCTGAACAGGGGTATACTACGATTCAGTACTCATCTTATGATCGAAGGACTGTGAGCGCAGATAAGCCCGGCTGGTTTGCCAATTCCGATGGATTCGGAGGCGAGCCGATCCCCGGGTTTCTTGAGGTGATCCGTAAGCCCGGAGCGGACAAAATCGGCGAATATCTGATTTGTGACGTAAAAGGCCCCGGAGCGATTGTCAGGATGTGGACCGCCATGATTACCGGGGAGATCACCCTTTGGCTGGATCAGCAGAAGGAGCCTGTTTATCAGGGACCTGCGCAGTTTTTCATGCAGCACACCTATGAGGCCCTTCTAAAGCAGGAGGCTCGCCCGGCCTGGAACACAACCTTATCCCAGAACATGGCCTCCTATTATCCCATTCCTTTCGCAAAAGGGTGCCGGATGGTTTGGAAGGGAGATCTGAATACCCTTCATTTCTACCATGTGCAGGTGCGGCAATATGTTCCTGATACAAAAGTGAAGACCTTAACCATTAAGGATGTATCAGATAATCAAGTGCTTCTTGATAAGTCTGCAGCGATTTTAGCCAAGCCTTTTGATAATCTGGATTCGGTACTTTTCAACGCTGCCTATTCGGTCGAATGGCTGAAGCCCGGAGAAAAGAAAACCGTAAAAAAGATCGTCGGACAGGAAGCCATCAAGCGGCTTGCAGTGTTTGTCACGGCCCAGAACCTCGAAAAAGCCTTACGGCAGACCGTTCTTGAGATCCGGTTTGATGGTGCACCCTGGGGCCAGGTGCAATCCCCGATCGGGGATTTCTTTGGCGCTGCGCCGGGTATCAATCCTTATGAATCACTGCCGTTTACGGTTTTTCCCGATGGCCGGATGGTATGCCGTTACTTTATGCCTTTCAGGGATTCTGCCGAGATCCTGGTTGAAAACTTCGGGGATCAGGAAGTAACCGTGACTTGCAAAGTGCTATCGGTACCCAACAGCTGGACGGAGGGTAAATCCATGCATTTCCGAGCCCGCTGGCGGGTTGATCACGAACTTCTTGCGGATCCCCGGCAGGTTAAAGACCTTCCCTACCTGATGCTGCGCGGTAAAGGACGCATGGTTGGCGCTGCCTGTTACCTGATGAACCCAACCTCCGTACCTTCTTCATCCGGAAACTGGTGGGGTGAGGGCGATGAGAAAATATTCGTCGACAATAATTTAAGCCCGATATTTATCGGGACGGGATCCGAAGACTATTACAATTATGCGTGGTCAGAAGAGGCCCTGTTTGCCACTGCATACGGCGGACAGCCGAGGAATGACGGACCCGCCAACCGAGGTTTTGTAACCAACTACCGCTGGCATATCCTCGATAATATATTGTTTCAGAACAATTTTGATTTTTACATGGAACTCTACAGCCACCGGGTTGTTCCCCATTTCAGCTATGCCCGGATGATCTATACCTACGCCATGCCCGGCTGTCACGATGATCATATTCCATTGTCGGCAGATGATCTTCGATTTTTAAAGATGCCTGCTGTATGGTTGCCCGAGGGACAGGGACAATCATCGAACTCGATATTTTATCAGGTTGAAGATCTGGTTACTGATGCAACCCAGCTGAAACTGGTAGCTTCCCCGCAGTGGGCCGCCACCCATCTTGCAGTCTGGAATCCGAAGGGGATCGATGATAAGCTTATATTGCTGGTGCCTGCTGCCAAATCGGGAAAATACATGATCGGATTTACCGTCGGCAAAATGGCAGGATCGGGAAAGATCAAGATTCTGATGGATGGTAAGGTGTTGAAATTCAATGGAAATGAAATTCAGGATCTGAGCACCGGTTTCCAGCCGGTAGCACGGAACCTGAATTCAGACCCGATCGAATTGAGTGAGGGAATCCATGTGGTGACTATCCTGCCTGCCGAAGGAGCAGGTAAATCTTTGGGAATGGATTTTCTGTGGGTGAAGGCGCTCTAATCTGCCAATTTGCTAATGTGCCAATGTGCCAATAAATCAGATCCGGAGAGATCAGTAACCCCGGGGTTTAGCCCGGGGATTATAGAAAATTATTCAATTACTAATTAATCAATAGATGAAAAAGATTCTGGGTTTGTGCGTGGTGGGACTGTTGCTGACTGCAGCAACATCGTTCGCTGAGGAGTATACACTGGTGTCGCCCGGTGGTAAGGCCAAAGTGGTGGTGACGGTGGACAAGAAAGCCGGAATCACTGCTGGGGTGTACTATCAGGATAAGGTAATGACACGTCTCGGACCGATTTCGATGGAGATCGGGCAGGGTAAGGTGTTCGGGACTTCGCCGGTGGTGCGGAAAGTGAACAAGCGAAGTGCCGATGAGGTGATTATCCCGCCGGTTCAGCAGAAAAGAAAACAGATCAGAGATAACTATACTGAAATCGAGCTTCTGTTCAAGGAGCCATTCCGGCTGATATTCAGGGCGTATGATGATGGTGTGGCGTATCGGTTCAAAACCGATGTGGAGGGTGAGATGATCGTAAGATCGGAGCAGGCCCTTTTTACATTTCCAACTGACGAATCCCTGCTTCTGCCCACGGATGTTAGCATGTTTACCCACAGCGAACGGCTGTATCGTTCGATGAAGCTTTCCGAGGTGAGCCCTGATACGCTCTCTTCGGTTCCCTTCCTGGTTGATCGCGAGGACGGGATCAGCGTTCTGGTCACCGAAGCGGACCTGGAAGATTATCCGGGAATCTATTTTTATGGGACCAATAGTCCATTGCTTAAAACCAAGTTTCCTCCTTATGTATTGACTGAGAAGATGTTTCGGGACCGCAATGTCCGGCCGGATCAGGTAGCCGACTATATTGCCAAAACGCGCGGCAATCGCTTCTTCCCCTGGAGGGTGGTGGCTTTTGCAGCTGAGGACAAGGACATCATCAGCAATGACATTGTCTACAGGCTGGCATCCCCAAGCCGGATTGCCGACCCGTCGTGGATCAAGCCCGGCAGGGTTGCCTGGGATTGGTGGAACGCGAACAACAACAAGGGCGTGCCTTTCCGCACGGGTCTCAACACCGAGACCTACAAGTATTTTATCGATTTCGCCGCAAAGTATGGTATCGAATACATCATTCTTGATGAGGGCTGGTCGGTTCCCGCCGACTTGTTCAAGATCAGCCCTGATGTGGATGTGCCCGAAATTTGCCGGTATGGTCAGAGCAAGGGGGTGGATATTATTCTTTGGTGCCTGTGGAATGCGCTGGATAAGGACCTTGAACGTGCACTGGATCAGTTTAAATTGTGGAATGTGAAAGGTGTTAAGGTGGATTTCATGCAGCGGGATGACCAGGCCATGGTGAATTATTACTGGAGGGTTTCCAAGGCGGCAGCGGAAAGACAGATGCTGGTTGACTTCCACGGAGCCTATAAGCCGTGCGGACTGGAGAGAACCTGGCCCAACATGCTGACCCGCGAGGGGGTGAAAGGGCTGGAGAACTGCAAGTGGAGTTCTGATATTACTCCGGATCATGATTGTACTTTACCTTTTATCCGGATGTTTGCCGGACCGATGGATTATACTCCGGGCGCCATGCGGAACGCCGAGAAGGCCAACTTCAAGGCAGCCTTTACTCGCCCGATGAGCATGGGAACCCGCTGCCACCAGCTGGGACTGTATGTGGTGTTTGAAAGTCCGCTGCAGATGCTGGCGGATGCACCATCCGCCTACCTCAAAGAACCTGAATGCATGGAATTTCTGTCGGTTGTTCCCAGCGTGTGGGATGAAACAGTGCCTCTTAACGGAAAAGTGGGTGACTTTGTTACGGTTGCGCGCAAGAGCGGTACCGATTGGTATATCGGTTCCCTCACCGACTGGACCCCCAGAACGATGGAGATCAAGCTCGATTTCCTGTCAGAAGGAACCTATGAGTTGACCGAATGGGTGGATGGAATCAATGCGGACCTGTATGCGGAAGACTTTCAGGTGAAAAGCCGAACCGTGAAGGCGGGGGAAACGATTGTAATTAAGATGGCGACGGGGGGAGGGTATGCAGCGGTGCTGAAGGCGAAAGAATAAAGGCGAAAGGCGAAAG
>CAYQFT010000109.1:0-11788 GCA_964416825.1 uncultured Porphyromonadaceae bacterium | reverse complement strand
GTATTTTTCTCTTCAATATCGTCAATTGCTTACAATAGTAATGGCGACTATTGCGGTGAGGTCCACCTCTTCCCATTCCGAACAGAGAAGTTAAGCTCACCAGCGCCGATGGTACTGCATTATTTGTGGGAGAGTAGGTCGCCGCCGACTTTTTAAAAAAGCCCCGATTCATTTGAGTCGGGGCTTTTTGTATATTTACCCTCCATGAGAATTCTGCCTGCAATCCTTCTTGCGATGCTCTCCTTTCTGGCTTCTCCAGGGCAAAACCCTGTCAGGTTAGTCACCAAGGAAGACATCTCTCTGTCATCATCCCGTATCCAGCCCCTTGCTGTCGATACCGCACTGCCCGGCTCGCAGAACCATAACCCGCTGTATTCCGGGTTCTATTCCTGGAGCGAACTCGGAAACTCCGGAATGCCCGCTCTCCCAAACCGGTTTACACCCATTCGGGATGCCCTGATGCCCAGCATCATGCAGGGGTATGAACACTATTCAGACCAAATCGAACGACTCACTTTCTATCGGGCCAAGAGCCCTTTCACACTGGTTAATTACAACAGCGGCGGCGCACAGGATAAACACGGACAGACCATCCGCGGACTGTATGCCAGGGACCTGAAAAATGAGGGAAACCTCACTGTCTTTGGAACCTATATTAATTCCGATGGCCATTACTCTTCCCAAAAAAGTAATACTTCCGTAATTCAGGCTAATTATCTCCTGAAAAAAGAGAACTATTCTTTAGTTGCTGGATTGTCTAGGCAAAAGTTTAATTCGGGCGATAATGGCGGCCTGCGCACCGATAATTCCTTAGTCGGGGCAACATATACCAGCACACTTCCGGTTAGGCTCTCTGAGGCAACATCCAACACAGCGTTGCTCACCCTCCAGGGATTGCAGTCTGGCACAATACGCCTGAAAAAGGATGCCCCCGTCAGGGATACGCTTCTCCCGCCCGATACAACACAATCCGCACAACCCCCGTCAAAAGGCTTGCGCTGGGAACATCAGTTCAACATACGCGATTTTACGAGAAAATATGCAGATGATTCTCCTCCTTCCGGCTTTTATCCCATGATAACAGGAGGGTTGGAAGATTTCGCAGATTCCCTTCAGTTTACATCCTTTTCGAATGAACTGAGAGTAATCCCCGATACGGTCAGGATTTTGGGCAATGCCATCACTGTAAAGGCGGGTTTTAATCCTGATATTTATCGGTACAAATATCAGGATACAACATTTTCAGGATTTCGTCTGGGAGTCGGCGGAGCTATGAATTTCCATTTCAGGAAGGCTGTCGTCGATGTTCGCGGGAACTGGATTCTTGCGGGCTTTTCAGCCGGGGATTACGGAGTGGGCCTCACATGGACCCGAAATTTCGGGCAGGAAATATCTGGAAAACAGCTTTCTGTGAAATTCTTTAGTCACGGCAACAGCCCCGATCCCATTATCAGAAATTACAATTCAAGCGTGTATACCTGGAATAGCCTTTTTCTGCGACAGCATGAAACGGGTATTGATATTGACCTTGCTTTAGAAAGAGCCGGACTGGATTTCAGTCTGATGCTGGTTGCAGACAAAAACCGGATTTACTTCAATGAGATGGCCCTGCCTGCGCAGGATACTGGATCCCGGCTGGCGGGCATGCTTGAGGTTTCCAAGCACCTGAAGGCAGGTCCCTTCCGGTCAGATATCAGCCTGATGGCTCAGTTCACTACTTCTGAATACATCCGGCTTCCGCTTGGCACCGCTTTTACCACAGCCTATATGCATCATGACTTTCATTTCAAGACGACCAACGGCACCCTCGAGCTTGAATATGGACTGGATTTCAGGTACAACACACCTTTCACCGGATATTCCTACATGCCGGCAACAGGTGCTTTCTATCTGCAGAACAGCGTCAGTATGGGGAACTATCCCTGGCTTGACTTTTTTGCACAAATCAAGGTAAAAAGGACCCGGCTTTTTGTGGAGTGGTGCCATACTTTTTCCGGCCTCCTTGCCGAGAATTCCTTCCCGGTAGCTCACCATCCATACATGCGCCCTCACCTGAAATATGGGGTTTACTGGCATTTTTATGATTGATTGTCAGATTGATACCCTGAGAAGGGGTTTAGACAAGCCGCTTCCGGGACGAGCCGCGCAGGAATTAATGGCACCATCTCTCCGTCCGGCTGGAAAATTCTCACCTGATCATTCCGAACCCCGCCCAAGCGGAGTCTTGATACTGGTTTTTCCCGGCATGAAAGGATTGTCAACCGTTTTTATCGAGAGATCCCAGTGGGGCCCTCACGGTGGGCAGATTAGTCTTCCCGGGGGCAAGAAGGAAGATCAGGATCCGGATATTATCTTCACCGCACTCAGAGAAGCATCTGAAGAGATTGGAATCGTGCCATCAGGTGTTGAAACAATCGGACTTTTAAGCACGCTGTATGTCCCCCACAGCAACTACTTGATTCAGCCGGTGGTAGGATATCTTACCTCCCAGCCGGTTTTTATGCCTGATCTACATGAAGTTGATTCTATTGTAATTGTCGGCCTGTCGGACCTTTTTGATCCGATGAACAGGAAAACCATGGTAATCAGAAGGCCAGGTGCGGATATTACAGCTCCCTATTATGATGCAGACGGGCATCATGTTTGGGGTGCAACCGCAATGATAATGAGCGAGCTGGAGGTTATTCTCACTTCCGGAATTTCCGGATAAACGATTCAACTTCCGGAACGCCTCCCTGATAAACCAGGTAGCCGTTGTAGGGCTCCCTACGGGTTATTTCATCATTAACCGGCTTCAGCATGATCTCTTTAACCTTTTCCAAGTCCTGGGTTTGTCCCAGTGCCCATCCCAGCTTGATATAAGCTGCCTCCGGGAGCATGTTCTCCAATGGAATTACTCCCATGGCCATCAAATCGCGGCCCGTATCATATACAAACATGTGGACGTATCCCCAGAGGGTCTGGACTGTCATGTAAATAGCAACACCTTTTGCGGTGGCACGCTCTATGGCCGGGTATAACTCCTTGTTTACGTGTCCCAGACCGGTTCCGATGATAATAATCCCTTTGTATCCCAGTTCGACCAGGCTGTCGATTGTATCGGGGTGCATATGTGGATAGAAATAGATCATCGATACCCGATCTTCAAAGAAGGGGTAGATGTCGACATTCCTGTCCTTCCGGCGGTGATTGTAGGTCTTTTTAATCGGTTTTACCTCTCCTCGCCTTACCGTTGCCAACGGAGTGTCGCCGATGGTCCTGAAGGTTGAGCGGTAGGATGAGTGCATTTTGCGGACACGCGTTCCGCGGTGGAGAAAGCCGTACTCATCGGAAGTAGGGCCGAACATGCAGACCATTACCTCGGCGATATCCCCGTGTCCTGCGGCGGTACAGGCGTGCATCAGGTTCAGGGCCGCATCAGAGGAGGGGCGGTCCGAAGAACGCTGTGATCCGACAAGAACGATTGGAACCGGCGAGTTCTGAACCATGTAGGATAGAGCGGCCGCCGTATGATGGAGTGTGTCTGTGCCATGACCGATCACAATTCCGTCGACGCCACTTTCGATCTCCTTTTTAATGGCTATCGCCAGCGCCTTATACTGATCAGGCCCCATGTTTTCGCTGAAAACCGCAAAAACTTTCTCCGTATTCAGATTACATATCTCAGCAAGCTCGGGAACAGCCCCATAGAGTTCACCAGGCGAAAAAGCCGGTATTACGGCGCCGGTCCGGTAGTCGAGACGGCTGGCGATGGTTCCGCCGGTCCCGATCAGCTTTACCTTGGGCAGATTTGGGGTGAATGGAAATTCCTTTTCCGGAATCTTGTAATTGGCCTTAAAATAAGCGACCTCCTTCATCGAGGTTATTGTTGGAGTGGCGATTCCGATGTTATACCCGGTGGCTATTTTAACTACGATATGCTTGTCATCGTCGTTAACGGAGCGGGGCAGCACGGTTCCCTTGAAGTATCCCCGGGAGGTCTCGAATTCAGCAATTCCCCAAACCCTGACATTAAATTTTTTAAGGATTTCCAGCGCGTCTCCTTTATATCCCTGGAAAAAATCTTCATTCATATTCTTGTGTGATTTGGTTCGAAATCAGACGACTGTATTCATCGAGCGGGATATTTCCGATAGCCTGCGACCGGATCTGGCCCATCAGCCAATGGAGTGTGATGTCAGGATTCTTTGATTTCCTGATTTCCCTGAATTTTCCGACCAGGAAGCTCACCGGGGCCAGGAGGTCCTCACGGGATCTTTTCTTGAACTTGAGGCTGGTAAGAATGCTGGAGAAGTCCATCTTCGGGTATTGCATCAGGACTGCCAGCATGGGTTTGGCTATGGCAGGATCGAGCTTGTTTTTATGGATATAAGCGAACAGATCATATACTTTTTGCTGGGTGAAATCGGCATGGGGTTTTGACTGGCCCTCCAGGTGTTTCAGCGTTTGTCCGAGGAAAATGCCAATCATCCTGGGAGATTGTCCCAATTCTTGATGGATCCGTTCGATAAGAGGTACCATGTTTTTCTTTAGAAGATACCTGTGGGTGTCTGCCGGGATTCCCCACTCGGTCATCTGGCTGATTCTTGTCCAGACGGGGACCGGCAAATTTTTCATCAGTTTCTGGATGTATTCCTCTGGCAGTGGAATGGGGGCAGAGTCGGTGTCCGGGTACATGCGGTCGGCACCGGGAAGCACCCTTTCGAAAATTGTGGTGCCGTCGGGCAGCGATTTGCGAGTTTCCCGGGGTACTTCGGTTAAAGCCAGACGGCATCTTTCCTCGATGGTTTCAAGAGCGGTTTTGCTGTCGGCTTCAGGTCCCCAAAAGATGATTTGTGCATCATCAGGTGATGCTGAGAGCCACTCCTGCACTTTCCCGAAGTCGATGCTGCAATCCGGGTTCCCTAACCATTCTGAATGGACCATGTTGGGCTTTTCGATGCAGGCGATTACTTTCAACCGGTCGGCCAGTTCATCGGCGAAACATTTACCCGGTTGGGTGAAGTGCGACAGGATGCCGCGGAATCCCGGGAGGTTGACGGCAAAAAGTCGATAGTTGTTTTTTCTAGCATCTGAAACAGGAGGAAAATCGGAATTGAGTTTCTTGAAGGTCAGGGGGATTGACTTGATGCGCCAATCGGCCTTGCTGGGAATCCGGCTGCTCAGCAGGTCCCTGATATGCAACAGGGCGAATTGCCTGAAAGCTTCATTATGGCTAAGAATGGGTATCCATTTGTTGTGCGAAACGCCTTTTATTTCGACACGATCGCCGCCACGGCAGGATACGTTGACATCCTCGCGTCCGGCACCGATTCCAGTCCTGACCTTTCCGGTTGACCGGTTCAGGTACCGGATATATTCGGCAGCCTCTCCCAGTTCGAAGGGGGTTTCGCAATCGGGATAGGTAACGGTTTCGATCAGAGGCATTCCCAGCCGGTCTGTTTTGTACATCCGGGTATGGCCGATATCTGAGATCTCCCGGCAGGAGTCCTCTTCGATGCTCAACTGGATCAGCCGGATGGTTTTGTTTGAGATCCGGATTTCTCCTTCGACACCCAGAATTGCAGTGCGCTGGAAACCGGTCGGGATGCTGCCGTCGAGGTACTGTTTACGGGTTATGTGGACTTCTCCGACAATGTTCAGGTTTGACAGCAGGCTTATTTCGAGTGCATACTCCAGGGCTTCCCGGTTGATCTTAAAGGGTGGGGTGTCGTCTATGTCGTATGTGCACGCATTTTCGTTGTTAATCCGGTAAATGATCTCCTTACGGGTTTTGAATTCCATGAGTGCGGTGCCGTCATACTCGCCCATTTCGCTCAGCGTTGGCCGCATATGGCGGATCAGTTCCCCGTCAAAATCTTCATGTCCGTGATAAATACCGGCAGGGCAGCGGCAGAAAAGTTTTTCGAGGGTATTCAGCTGCTGGTGAACTTCGAGTCCCGCCATGAATCCGATACGTTTCCAGTCATCAATGGTTGCTGAGCGGAGGGGGACATATCCGATGGCTTTCCGGGTTTCCTCATAGTTTTTGAGGGGATTGAACGGGGTCTTCATAAAGTTAAATGAAATGACGAAAATTAGTCAAATTTTATCGTTTTGTCGGGGCTTATGCGGGTAAGAATTCCCGCTGGAATCAGCATCATCAGGAGGGTAAGGGCTAATGTTCCGATATTGAGGAGGATCAGGAATATCGGGCTTATGAGTATCGGGACAGAATCCACAAAATAGTCTTTCGGATCGAGCGGGATTACATGAAAATAGTCCTGGAGTAAGGCGAGAGACAGTCCGATCAGGTTGCCTAAAATCAATCCTTTGCCGATAATGAACAAGCCCTGGTAGAGAAAAATCCGCGTTACCGACCGGTTTGAGGAACCGAGTGCCTTGAGGATTCCGATCATCCGGGTTCGGTCGAGAATAATGATCAGGAGGCCGGATATCATGTTAAAACCGGCGATAAGGATCATCAGGGTAAGGATTACCCAGACATTGGTATCGGTCAGGCTTAAGAAATCAAAGAATCCGGGAGCAAGTTCGCGGACAGTTCTTACCTCAAGGAGTTGGCCCGATTCCATCACTGTTGAGGAACTCAGGGTGCGGACCTCATCGGCGACTTTGTCCATGTCCCTGGTCTGCCTGAGGTTAAGGGCGAACCCGGAAACCTGATCTGAAGACCAGCCGCAGGCTTCCCTTACAGAGTTTATGGGGCAATAGACGAAAAGCTTATCGTATTCCTCGAGACCGGTGTTGAAAATCCCGGCGATTACAAACGGTCTGGGCATTCTCGGAGGATCCTGAATAAAGTAGGTGGTCAATTTCTTGCCTACCGACAACTTGAGGAGTTTTGCGAGGGACTCTGAGATTAAAACGCTGGCCGGGGTGGTGTCAGAAAGGGAAGGGATTGTTCCTGAAACCATGTTATCGGCAAAAAAATCCCAGGAAAAAGTTGAATCGACTCCCTTGAGAACGATTCCCTGTAACTCTTTGCCGGATTGAACGATTGCAGGTTTGGTGATGAATGGGTAAAGGCCCGAAACCCCGGTCATTTTTTGGATTTCATCCAGGAAGGGCTGAACGGCGCTTATCGGTTCTGATTCCCATGAGTTGTTTGCGTCGAGCCGGCTGATTTGGATGTGGCCCCCAAAGCCGGTCAGCTTGTCCTTAATTTCCTGTTTGAACCCGGTCAGAATGGAGACTGAAAGGATCATGACTGCCAGACTCAGGGCAATGGCGGCGACGGAGATCCCGACGAGGGAATTATTGCCCGATGTTTTGCCGGAGCGTTTGCCGATGCTTTTTTTTACGATAAAAAACTCGAAATTCACGGGCGAATCCTGATTTGAAGCAAATGTATCAATTATGAAGCATAAAGTCGTGTTTGGTGCGGTGATACTGTTCTGGCTGGCGGTCTCCGGACCGGCCCAGGTTATGCCCGGTTTAAAAACCGGTACCGTAACCTGCGGGGCAGAGCGGACGGGGGAATACACTTCTCTTTTGAGGGATGCCTGCGTGGGTGTGGTGGCTAACCCCACCAGCCGTATCGGCAGCAGGCATCTGGTTGATTCTCTGCTGGGTTTGGGTGTGAATATAGTCAGGGTATTTGCGCCTGAGCATGGTTTTCGCGGTGAAGCCGAGGCAGGAGAAGATATACTGGGGGGAAAGGATGTTAAGACGGGGCTTGCCGTAGTGTCGCTCTATGGAAACCACCGCAAGCCCACTGCTGAAGATATGAAGGGACTGGAATGGATGGTTTTTGATATTCAGGATGTGGGGGTCAGGTTCTATACCTACATTTCCACACTTCATTATGTGATGGAGGCCTGCGCGGAATATTCGGTTCCGTTACTGGTCCTTGACCGGCCTAATCCCAATGGTTTTTATGTCGACGGGCCGGTCCTTGACACGGCTTTCCGTTCTTTTGTCGGGATGGATCCTGTTCCTGTTGTGCATGGCCTCACCATTGGCGAATATGCCGTTATGGTAAATGAAGAGGGCTGGCTTGGCAACGGCAGGAAATGTCAGTTGAATGTGATTCGCTGCCTGGGATGGGATCATCAGACTGAATATATTCTGCCTGTTAAGCCGTCGCCAAATCTTCCGGACCAGGTATCGGTCTATTTGTATCCGGGGCTCTGTTTTTTTGAGGGAACAGTCTTCAGTGTGGGAAGGGGAACCCGTTCTCCGTTTCAGGTATATGGTCACCCTGATGCAAAAGGCAGCTTCAGCTTCACGCCTGTCTCAATTCCCGGTGTGAGCCTTCGTCCTCCGCATGAGGGGAAAGTATGCTATGGAAGTGATCTCAGGATAGCCGGAGTTCAGCAGGTTGCCGAGTCGCAAAGACTGATGCTTGACTGGGTTATTGAGGCTTACCGGGATTTCGGCAAAAAGGAAATATTCTTCAATAACTATTTCAATACGCTTGCAGGTACCGATCAGCTGCGCAAGCAGATTACGGAAGGTAAACCGGTGAGTGATATCCGGAAATCATGGGAGAAGGGCCTGGTCCAATATCGTCAGATCCGCAAGAAATACCTCCTGTACCCCGATTGAATGCTTATTTCGAATTGTACTGTTTCAGTGCAACCCTGAGGCATTCGATGGCGTTCCTTAGATCTTCCAGTTTAAGAACATAAGCGATCCTGACCTCATTCATGCCTAAATCCGGGGTTGCATAAAACCCTGCGGCCGGTGCCAGCATAACCGTTTGGTTGTTATACTCAAAATCGGTCAGAAGCCATTTCGCAAAATCATCCGCATTCTCCACGGGCAGTTTTACAGTAGCATAGAAGGCCCCTTTAGGTTTGGGGCAGAATACGCCGGGAATGGAGTTCAGTCCGTCGACCAGAAAATTTCTCCGGGCGATATATTCCTCGACCACTTCATCAAAATAGGAAGCGGGGGTATCAAGCGCAGCTTCGGCAGCGATCTGGCCCAGGCCGGGAGGGCTCAGGCGGGCCTGTGCGAATTTCAGGACGGTCGACAGAAGTTCACAGTTTCGCGTGATCACGGCTCCAACGCGGATTCCGCAGGCACTGTATCGTTTTGAAACCGAATCAAACATGACCGCATGCTGATCAAGTCCTTCCAGATTCAGGATGCTGTAGTGTTTTTCCCCGTCGTAGCAGAATTCCCGATACACTTCATCGGCAAAAAGATAGAGGTTGTGTTTCAGCACGATGGTCCGAAGCTTTTCGAGCTCCTCTTTTGAGTAGAGGTAGCCGGTTGGATTGTTCGGATTACAAATCATGATGGCCCGGGTCCGGGGAGTGATGAGCTTTTCAAAAGCTTCGATAGCCGGAAGGGCGAAACCGTTTTCAATGTAGGAGGTTACCGGGACAACCTTAACACCGGCGGCTACGGCGAATCCATTGTAATTGGCATAGAATGGCTCGGGAACGATGATTTCATCACCTGGATCCATGGTGCCCATTATGGTGAACAGTATAGCCTCAGAACCACCCGTTGTAACAATGACCTGTGTGAAATCGATATTGATTCCGATACCCTGATAGAAAGCCGCAAGTTTTTTTCGGTAGGATTCATACCCGGCGGAATGAGAGTATTCCAGAACCGGTTTCGAAATAGCGCGGATCGCCTCCATTGCGGTTTCAGGCGTTTTAATATCAGGCTGTCCAATATTCAGATGATAAATCGTTCTGCCTTTCTTTTTTGCTTCTTCCGCAAAAGGAACCAATTTTCGGATGGGAGAGGGTGGCATTGCCACGCCCCGATGGCTGATGATGGGCATAGGATGGGGTTTGGGGTTTTGAGGTTTGAGGTTTGGGGTTTGGGGTTTGGGGTTTGAGGTATGGGGTTTATTGCTATTTCTTTTTTGATCCGGATTGGGTGGTTTTTTGAGTTGCTTCCGTTTTTGAAGTTGCCGGCGGGGGTGTTTGTTGCTCGGTCAGTTTTTTGAAAGCTTGCTCCCTGGCAGCTTTTTCGGCAGGATTTAAAAGGCTGCTTTCCGAAGCAGTTTTTTGTGAATACTCCTCCTCAAGTCGAATGTCGGTGGCAGCGGCGCTGCCAGACTTATTATTCTGGCCAGGTTTAAGATCGCTTGCCTGCGCATTGACTTTTCCGCGGATCTCAAGCCTGACCGGAGAGTTAACTGCAGTAGCGTACACCACGATGGTTTTGTTAAATGGACCTGCCAGTTTGGTATTGTATTCAACCTGTATCGTGCCTTTCTGCCCCGGTTTTACCGGTTCCTTTGGCCAAACCGGTACCGCGCAGCCGCAAGAAGACTTTACATCGTTGATAATCAGGTCTTTTGTGCCAGTATTTGTAAAGGAAAAGTCGACCTTTCCATTTGCGCCGTAAACGATGGACCCGAAATCGTGGGCTGTTATTCCATTGACGGTTTTGTCGAAAACCATCTCGTCTTTATTCTTTTTTGATTGACCGAGCAGGAAGGAGCCAGATAAGAGGATTGTAAAGACCAGAAAGCCAAATCGTTTCATTATAGTTGTCATTTTTCTTTTGAGTTACAAAGTTAATTTAAAGACTTATATAACGCTGGAATGCAGGCATTATTTTATGGTGGATTGTTGCTACTTTTACGGCACTTTTCCCGGAGCTATACGGGTTATTACGCTTTAAACAAATGACGATGCCAGAGATTTCAGCTAAATATGATCCCTCGAAAACGGAGGACAAATGGTACAAGTACTGGATGGATCAGAAATTCTTCCGTTCTGTACCTGATTCACGCGAGCCATATACGATTGTGATCCCCCCGCCGAATGTGACGGGAGTTCTGCATATGGGCCACATGCTCAACAACACGATTCAGGATATTCTGATCCGGAGGGCTCGCATGCATGGGAAGAATGCCTGCTGGCTTCCGGGAACTGATCATGCATCCATTGCCACGGAAGCACGGGTGGTGGGCAAGCTTAGGGACATGGGTATATCCAAGACGGATCTGAGCCGCGATGAGTTTTTAAAGCATGCCTGGGAATGGACCGATAAGCACGGCGGGATCATTCTTGAGCAGCTGAAAAAGCTGGGAGCCTCTTGTGACTGGGACCGGACCCGGTTTACCATGGACCCCGGATTATCGGAAAGTGTTATTCAGGTTTTTGTCGACCTGTATCAGAAAGGGTATATCTACAGAGGTGTCAGAATGGTTAACTGGGATCCCCAGGCAAAAACAGCCATTTCTGACGAAGAGGTAAATTACAAGGAGGTCCGTTCGAAATTATATTATGTCCGGTATCAGGTTGCTGATCAGCCGGGAGAGTACCTGACCGTCGCTACGACCCGGCCAGAGACGATTCTCGGAGATACGGCAGTATGCGTGAATCCGAATGATCCCCGTTACCAGCATTTGATCGGGAAGAAGGTAGTTGTTCCGATGGTGAACCGGATCGTTCCTGTTATCAGCGATGAATATGTTGATATGGAATTCGGTACGGGTGCCCTGAAGATCACGCCGGCTCATGACGTGAACGATTACACTATCGGAATAAAATATAATCTTGAGGCGATTGATGTTTTCAATGATGACGGCACGGTAAGTGAGAAGGCCGGGTTGTTTACCGGGATAGACCGTTTTGCGGCCCGAAAGCTTTCAGCAGAGTTGCTGGAGGAGTTAGGTAATCTGGTTAAGACTGAAGAATACACCAACAAGCTGGGATACTCAGAGCGTACGGATGCCGTGATTGAGCCCAAGCTGTCGCGGCAATGGTTCCTGAAGATGGAGGATCTCGCGAAGCCTGCGCTGGAGAGCGTCATGAACGATACAGTGCAGCTCATCCCTTCAAAGTTCAAGAACACCTACCGGCACTGG
>CAYQFT010000108.1:6995-11847 GCA_964416825.1 uncultured Porphyromonadaceae bacterium | reverse complement strand
AAAAGGATTTCGGACTGATCTTAAAGTGCAGCCCTTCCATCTCTTCAACAATATGGTCCCGACCGTACCAGGGTATCACTTCTAGGTCGTTAATGGTATCGTTTCTTTTCGGATTGACGACGTAAAGCAGGGCAGTAAGGGATGGAAAGCTCTTAACCAGATGATCCATAAGCATTTTTCTTTTCTCAGGATCATCCTCATGGAAGCTTACAATAACCATCCATTCGCCTGTTGAGGTGCATCGGATGATGAGGTTTCGCATCAGTCCTGATTGGTTTCTCAGGTCGAAATAGGTAAATCCGTGCTCCAGGGTAAAGCGCCTGACTTCATCACGGATCGCATTGGCCGGGTCGGGCTGCAGCCAGCATTTGTCGACATTCACCACCTTATCGAATAGACCCCTCACATGGAGTCCCAGCGCAGGCGGGGCAGGCAGCTCGGAATCAAGCTCAGCTTTTGTCAGCCAGCGCCGGTTTGAAAAGGTGTATTCCATCTTGTTCCGGTAGAATTCCGGATGATCGGCACCAATGATCGGACGAATATCAGGAAGTGCAAGCCTTCCGATGCGGGTCAGCTGATCGGAAACTTGTTTGGCTTTATATTTTAGCTGAAGTTCATAGGGAAGCATCTGCCACTTACATCCGCCGCACACACCAAAATGGGTGCAAACCGGCTCCTGCCGGTCGGGAGAAAATGAGGTAACACGGATCAGGTTGGCCTCCCAGTAGGAGTGCCGCTTTTTGGTAACCTGCACGTCGATGACATCTCCGGGCACTACCATCGTTACAAAAACGACCCTGTTCTCGTATCGGGCTATGGCTTTTCCCTCGGCTCCAACCGACTCCACCACCAGCCCGTCCAATCTCGGCAACGGTTTCTTATGACGCACGCTTGTTCAGTTTGGTGCTAAAAGTAATAAACCCGGTGTGATTTCCTTATGTTCACCAGATCCAACGCTGGATTGCACGGCGAAGTCTTGGAGAACGTCCCAGCAGAGAAGCCCCTGACATCAGAAAGGGGAAAGCACTCGCTATGCGAATTGCCCGTCGCGGCGATTTCATCCGGTTCCAGAGAAACTTTTCCACCTGTCCTCCGTATAACGCTTCCTCACCGTTTCGCACCGCCAGTCCCGCCATAAGGCCGCTTCTAACGGCTTGCATGATCCCGTCGCCCGATACAGGATCAACCAGCGAAGCAGCATCGCCGGTGAGGAGGTATCCGGGACCGCTCCAGGATTGTTTCCGCATTGCGAACGGCACCATTCCACCCTGCAGCGGGGAAACCTGCCGGGCACTTTGCAGTATCGATCGGACTGCTTTATGCTGCTCCCGGAAATCCGTAAAAAGATCGGTCAGGGGTCGGCCGCTTTTCCTTCGGAAGGATTCAAGCATCCCGAAACCCACATTAGCCCGGCCGCCCGCCATCGGAAAGATCCAGAAATACCCCGGGAAAAAGCGCGGATGGTAAAAAATGAGTTCCATACCCGGGTCGGTGTCTCCCACGCCTTCAAAATAACAACGGACAGCCTGCCCGAACCGTGCCGGATCCGGCAAAATTCCTGCAAGCTTTCTGGCTGCCAGGGAAGGGGCACCATCGGCAGCGATTACGAGGGTAGTGCTGATGATTGGTCCCGGTGAACCGGTATTGTCCACGGTGTCAATTTGAACCTGATTAGAATCTCTCCGATAATCAACAGCCTTTAATCCAGTGATTACCTGCACATCGGTTGTTGCCACTACCCTGTCCAGCAAAAATCCGTCGAATGCAGTCCGCTCCAAAACGTAGCCAGGCAAAGGCCAGTTGAACCGGAACCTTTCACCGCTCGGGAAAACGAGTGCCGAGGAGCGAAAACTTTGAGATGCAACGGTTTGAAGGAATGAATCATAGAGTCCGGGACTGATATTTTCAAGCCCGATCAGGGCATGGGCCGGCACCGAGTCACCGCAGGTTTTATTGCGCGGGAATGCTGCCTTGTCCAACAGCAACACTCTCTTTCCAGACCCTCCCAGCGCAAGGGCGGCCGAGCAGCCGGCCGGGCCGGCTCCCACGATCACCACATCGGCAATCATCGATTCATGTAATCCAGCCTCATTCATCTCACCTTGTTATACCCGAAGTTTATCTAAATTTGGCGAAAATTAAAAATCGGCATGGCTCGCATCGGACGACAGGTTGACCATTTTGTGGAGATTGACATTCAGAGCATACGCGCTGATTTTTCACCCGACCGCCAGCACAGGTATACCCTGATGATGAAATACCGGGATAACCTCCTGAATAACAGTCGGTCTGGCACCGTGACTGTCATCCTTAAAAACCCGAGTGCTGCCGACGAAAAGCGGTCCGACTCAACGATCCGGAAAGTTGAAACCTACGTCTGGAAGCGTTTCCCGGATGCCCGCAACCTCAACATTCTGAATATCTTCGGATATCGGGCAACCGATGCCAAAGAGGTAAATCAGAAAATGATCGAATTGGGTCCTGAATGGGTAAGCGGCTCAGAAAATGACAGGTTGTTTCAGGAAATTCTTTCCCAATCCGATAGCGTGATCTGTGCCTGGGGCGGCCCCTCGGGTATCGACATCACGCGTTACGCGTCACGCGTCACGGCCGTAAAAAACCTGATCCGCAATCACTTCGCGGGTCCCATCTATCAGATCTGTGGCAGTCAGCCGACCAAAGAGCCTCTGCATGGGCTCATGTGGGGATATGAATATGAATTAAAGGAGTTTGCCATATGATTTCCCTCGACCAGGTAACGGTGAGTTTTGGCAGCTTTGACCTGCTCAAGGAGGTCTCCTTTCTGGTCAGCCAGCGCGACCGGGTGGGTCTGGTTGGCCGCAATGGAGCAGGGAAAACAACCATCCTGAGGTTATTTATGGGAGATATGAAACCCTCCGATGGCTTTGTTTCTGTGCCGCCCAACATCAGGCTCGGTTACCTTCCTCAGCATATGGCCTATTCTGATTCGACAACGGTTTTTCATGAAGCGGAAAAGGCCTTTGAAGAAGTTCTGCAGCTGGAACGCGAGATCAAAAATCTGACGGTTGAAATAACGGCCCGAACCGACTATGAATCAGATTCCTATCATAAGCTGATATCCGATTTATCGGAAAAAAGCGACCACTTTGAGGTACTGGGCGGTCGCAACCGCGAAGCAGAGATTGAACAGACCCTGGCTGGCCTGGGTTTCGAGCGGACGGATTTCGAGCGGGCAACCGCCGAGTTTTCAGGAGGATGGCGCATGCGCATCGAGCTGGCAAAGATTTTGCTGAGAAGCCCGGATGTACTCCTGCTCGATGAACCCACCAACCATCTCGATATTGAATCAATCCAGTGGCTCGAGGATTATCTCCGCGATTTCAGGGGTGCAGTGCTATTGATTTCCCATGACCGGACCTTTCTCGACAGAGTAACCAAGAGGACTGTTGAAATAACCTTAGGCCGGCTTGCGGATTACCGGGTTCCGTATACCGAGTTCCTTGCGCTCCGTGGCGAGAGACGTGAGCAGCAGCTGGCAGCCTATACCAATCAGAAGAAAAAAATTGACGAAACCGAAAAGTTTATCGAAAGGTTTCGCTACAAGGCCACCAAATCCGTGCAGGTTCAGTCAAGGATCAAGCAGCTGGCTAAGATTGAACGCATAGAAATTGATGAGATTGACGGTTCCTCCATCCACATTAAGTTTCCACCAGCCCCTCATGCCGGCACCATCCTGGTTGAAGCCGAAGATGTAAGCAAAAGCTACGGATCGACACATGTCCTGGATAAGATTGCAATGATCATCCACCGGGGGGAAAAAGTAGCCTTTGTTGGCCGCAACGGCGAAGGGAAAACTACCATGGCGCGCATCATCATGAGCGAGCTTGAGTATGTTGGCAACTGTAAGCTCGGCCACAACCTGAAGATCGGGTATTATGCCCAGAACCAGGCAGACGTTCTGGATCCCCTGAAAACAGTTCTCGAAACCATTGATTATGTAGCTGTTGGGGACATCCGGACAAAAATCAGGGATATTTTGGGCGCCTTCCTTTTCAGTGGCGATGATATCGATAAAAAAGTTTCCGTCCTGTCCGGCGGCGAGCGGTCGAGGTTAGCCCTGGCCTGCCTGCTGATGGAGCCAAAAAACCTGCTGGTGCTTGACGAGCCCACCAACCACCTCGACCTGCGGTCGAAACAGGTGTTAAAGGAGGCCCTGCTCAAATTCAATGGGGCACTGATCCTGGTTTCGCACGACAGGGATTTCCTCGATGGATTGGTTACCAAGATATTTGAATTCCGGGGACGGAAGGTCAAGGAGCATCCTGGTGACATATTCGAGTTCCTGAATAAGAAACGGCTGACGACGCTAAAAGAGATCGAGCGGAAGGATAAGAACCAGAAGCAGGACAAAAAACCAGATCCGAGCACGGATGTAAAACCGGCACCAAAGCCTGAAACGAAAACGGAAACGAAAGTCTTGCAGGAACAGGCGGTTAAGGAGGCTGCACCGGTTGTTGTAATATTGCCAGACAATAAGCAGAAATACGAAGAAAAGAAAGAGGCCGACCGTATCAAGCGCAAAATCCAGTCGCGTATAGCCAAGGCTGAAGAGCGGATTGAAAACCTGGAAAACCGGATCCACCTGATTGAAATGTTTCTGGCGGACCCCGAAAGCATGGCTTCAAATGCCGGCCCCGACCCCTACGCAGAATATGATGCCCTGAAGATCGAGCTCTCCCAGGCCATGGAGGAGTGGGAAGAGGCACATAATGGGGCATAAGGGCACAAGGGCACAAGGGCACAAGGGCACAA
Organism: uncultured Porphyromonadaceae bacterium; assembly: GCA_964416825.1. Taxonomy (GTDB): domain Bacteria; phylum Bacteroidota; class Bacteroidia; order Bacteroidales; family UBA12481; genus UBA12481. The sequence continues at coordinate 7,053 of CAYQFT010000108.1, read as the reverse complement.
GTAGGGGCGAGCTGCGCTCGCCCGTGATGCCATGCTACATAATTTGCATATTTGGGGC
>CAYQFT010000108.1:0-6895 GCA_964416825.1 uncultured Porphyromonadaceae bacterium | reverse complement strand
GGGGCGAGCTGCGCTCGCCCGTGATGCCATGCTACATAATTTGCATATTTGGGGCGAGCTGCGCTCGCCCGTGTTGCCACGACACGAAATTTGCCCGCAGTTTGGTTATTGTTTTTCAAATTCCCTACCTTTAACCAAACAACCTACCCAATGAAAACATTTTGCACCTATCTGATCATCGGGCTTGCTCTTTTTATGGCCGGATGTAAAAAAGACCCCATTGTGTTACCTGATGCCCTGACCACCGCAAAAGCCAATCTGGAGGCTCAGTTTGATGCCATAAATCTGGATCTGGCTGCAGGTGTGGATTATGCGGTTTCCACAGGCCTCGACACGACACTGATCCGGGCGAAGCTGCTGGAACTGTTAAACCGGCCCTCACTTGTTGAGGAGTTTTGCTTTGTAACCCCGCAGGGGATCCTGAGCATGATAGAACCTTCAACCTACTATTATTCCCAGGGAATCGACATCAGCCACCAGGATCATATCATAAAGTCGTTTGACACCAAGAGTCCCGTGCTCAGCAAGGTATTCCAGGTCGTCGAAGGCTACTATGCAGCAGCGCTGATTCATCCCGTGGTTGAATACAATACGATCAAAGGCGGTGTGGTCGTGGTCATTAAAACGGAAGAACTGCTGGCCAGCGTGCTGGAGCCGATTCTGGCTGGCGCCGATTTTGAGCTCTGGGTTATGGAAAAAGGGGGCCGGACGCTTTACGATCAGGACGAAAGTGAAATCGGGTTAAACCTGTTTACCGATCCGGCTTACAAAGATTTTCCCGAACTGATAACGGCTGCCGGACGGATCAACGATGAAGAAAGCGGCACCACCACCTATTCTTTTTACAAAACCGGTACCAGTACAACCGTCACCAAGCTAACGTATTGGACTACAGTAGAGGTGTATGGGATGGAGTGGAAGGTGGTTTGGGTGAAGGCGGAGTAGGTTGAGAGTCGGGAGTCGGGAGTAGAGACGCATAAATGCGTCTGGAGTCGGGAGTCGGGAGTAGAGACGCATAAATGCGTCTGGAGTCGGGAGTCGGGCAATCGTAAATTGTAAATCGTAAATCGTCAATCATCAGTCGTCGGTCATCGGTCATCGGTCATCAGTCGTCGGTCGTCAGTCGTCGGTCGTCAGTCGTCGGTCGTCCGTCTTCCGTCGTCCGTATCGGGCTTTAGCGTAGACCAGATAAAAGGTTCCGATGATGTTGACTGCATAATTCAGCCAGAGCGGCCACTGGAAATCGCCGGATTTTATATTTCCTGCAGCGATGTAGATGAAGGTCAAAAATACCCCACCGGCCCACATAAGCAGGAATGACCAGTTGAAACTTGAAACATCATGCGTCCGCCAGGTTTGCCAGACCTGCGGAATCACACCAATGCTCAGCACAATATTGCCGAGCCAGCCGAAAAGTTCAAGTAGGTCCATATAGTTGCTGGTTGCTGGTTGCTGGTTGCTGGTTAAGGCCAGAACTCGCATAACGTTCTTACAGTCTTACAGTCTTACAGTCTTACAGTCTTACAGTCTTACAGTCTACCGTCTCCTGACTCCAGACTCCCGACTCCCGACTCCCGACTCCCTCACTCGGCGCGCTGCCTCACCGCCTCAAACAGCAGCACTGCCGCTGCGGCGGAGACGTTCAATGAGGCAATTTTACCCAGCATCGGGATCCTCACCTCCTGGTCGCAAAGGTCAAGGAGTGCCGGGCTGATTCCGGTATCCTCGGAGCCCATCACAAGGGCCATCGGACTGCGGAAATCGGCCTGATAAAAGAGCAGGTCGGTTTTTTCGGTTGCCCCGGTAACTTTCAGACCGGCACTTTTCAGATATTTTACCGACCGGATCAGGTCGAGCGTGCGGCAAACAGGGATAATGCTGAGTGCACCTGCCGAGGTTTTCATCGCATCAGGGTTGATCTGGGCGCTGCCCTTCTCAGGTATCAGAATGGCATCGGCACCAGCAGCCTCGGCGGAACGGGCAATGGCCCCCATGTTTCGGACATCGGTAACTCCGTCGATGATCACCACCAGCGGGTCCCTCCCCGACTCGAAAACCTGCGCAACAACCTCTTCCAATGGAAGATAGGCCAACAAAGCCGTGATGGCGATGATCCCCTGGTGATTCTTGCGGGTTACCCGGTTCAGCTTTTCAACCGGTACAAACTGGTAGGGGATCCCGGCAGCACGGACCATGTTGAGAACCGCATTAAACTGTTCTCCCTGCAATCCTTTGCGGATCAGAATCCTCTCGATATTTCTGCCGGCCTCTACCGCTTCCTCTACAGGCCTAAGCCCGATAATAAAATCCTGTTTTTCTGTCATAAACTGAATATTTTTCCTTTTCTCCAGGAGCTCACCGCACTATTCCATAAGTTCCGGTAATCTTCCGATCTTTTTAGCACAAAATCATAGCCCCACCAGTAGTCCTCGGTGAGGTTAAACTCAAACTGCGTATCCATCTCCGACTGGCTCGCCTCGTATGACCAGGTTTCCCGGGTTTCTGTGCGGGTCACCCTGGATGGAGGGCCGAAAATAACATAAATCATTCCACGGTCCGTTTTCCACCCTTGCTTCGACGAAGGAAAATAAAGATTGGCAAAAACGACCCGGTTATAGTAAACCCTTATCAGGTCGCGTGCATTGGCATAGGTTTTCCCGGCATTGACCCAGTAATCATCCACCGCTTTCTTGTGGTCGGGAACGGCGATCATTTTCTGATACTCTTCGCGGGTAGAAATATACTGCAGCGGCGGCAGCATATCCTCCGGAAGGGTAATCTGAGGATAATGATCCCCGAACTGCGTCAGGCAGAGACCGCGCACCTTATCGGGTTTAAAATGAAAAACATACACACCCTCGCCGCCAAGCTTATACTGCAATTGACTGGAGTATGCACGGGTTATGGTTGAGTCGGGCAGCGGAACATTGTCGGGCTGATCACCTGTAGAATACGGGGGCAGCGGAAGCACATTCCTGGGAGCAAAGACCGATATGAATATCTTTTCTGATGGTGTATCTTCCCTGATAATCCGGAAGGCCTCACCAGGATAATAGAAGCTCTCAAAAGCAACATGGTTTCCGGGCTGATTGAGAACCAGCCAGTTCTGGCGAGGTTCTTCTGAAAAACGGTCGACCCAGACAAAATCGCGGGCACTGTTTTGCCTGATTTCATCCTCAACCGTGACATCGAGCAGATAGGATTTCCCTTTCTCCGTAGGCACTTTCATCGAAGCGATGATCGCATCCTTGACCGATTCCCGGTCTATCACAAACGACTGTGTGTCCCGGGCAGCAATCTCCCTGGTTGCATAGGAACTATACAACGTATAATAGACTTTTAACCGCGCCTGGTCACGGACCGCGGAATTTGCCTGATTAAAGATCACCTCGCTCACCAGAACCTTGAAAAAGATCATACTCTCCGTTCCGGATGAGTGGTAAACAGCAAACTGAGGGTGAAGAATGTTTTTACCCGGATTGTAAAGGTTCAGGGGTTTATCCGAATCGGAGGATTTGCGGAGGGACAGGCACGATGACAGAAAAAGGACAAAGGCGAAAGAAGAAAGGCGAAAGAAGATGATACAAAGATGAAAGAGCCGGCGGTTCATGGGGTCCAGAATTTGTAGGGGTGAAGGGCCAGGTTCAGATTGTAGAAACGGGGATCGCCGGAGACTTCTGATTGGACCCATTCGGGCCACTCTGGTTGTTCAGATTCATTCTTCAGCTCAACCTCTGCAAGGATCAGACCCTCATTGTCGCCATGAAATTCATCAATCTCCCACGTAAAGCCCTTAAAGTCCAGTTTGTACCTGTGCTTGAGAATCACGGCACTCTTAGCCATCTTCAGGATTTCTGTTCCCTCTGCCATGGGGATGGCATATTCAAACTCCTCCCTTGAGATGCCTGTTGACTCACCCTTAATGGTCAGAAAGGCCTGATTCTCTTTAATCCGGATGCGAATGGTGCAACAGGGATCCACCGAGAGGTATGCTTGCTTTATCGAGGTACCCCGATCAGGATCTTTAACTGATTCCCACAACCTTTTGTTAATCAGATATTTTCGCTCGATCTCCATTACTTTATTACCAGTTGTTTTAAATCCTGACCCGTTGGTCCCTGGAAAACCCGCAGATCAAATTCCGGCATGATGGCCAGGATATGATCAAAAAGGTCGGATTGTATGGACTCATAACTCTCCCAGTCTTTGTCGGTGCAAAAAACATAAACCTCAAGCGGCACTCCCCGGTCGGTAGGCTGCAATTGCCTGACCATGAAAGTCATGTCCTGTTGGATTTTAGGATGATTTCTCAGATAGAGTTCAAGGTATTTTCTGAAAATCCCCAGGTTAGTCAGATTGGAGCCAAATCCGGGAAGGGAGGGATCTGCGCCGTACTTAGCCTGATCCAGTGTGATCTGCGCCCGGCTGGTCTGTAAATACTCTTTCAGAATTTGAATTTTTTCCAGATGGTCCAATTGCTCTTCCGTGCAAAAATGGACGGAGCCCATATCGACGTTAACAAATCGCTTGATCCGCCTGCCGCCGGACTCTTCCATTCCACGCCAGTTCTGAACATGCTCGGAGATAAGTGAGTAGGTTGGCAGTGTTGTGATAGTTTTATCAAAATTCTCGATTTTTACTGTATTCACGGTAATTTCGAGCACTGTCCCGTCGGCTCCCCTGGATGGAATGGTCACCCAATCGCCAATCCTGACAAGCCGGTTCACCGACAACTGGATTGAAGCGACCAATCCCAGCAGGCTATCCTTGAAAACCAGAACCAAGACAGCCACAAAAGCCCCCAATCCTGTAAAGAATCCCTTGAGCTGGAAATTGAAGAGTATCGAAAGAACCCAGACAAAAGCAATGAGAATCAGGATAAACTGAACCACCTGTACATAGCCTTTGATCGGAATCCGGTCAGCTATATCCATCTGGTTAAAGACGGTATTAAGAGCGTTCAGGGCTGAAATCAGGGTCATCACGCCGATCACGATCATGTAAACGGAGACAATATCCCTGAAGAACTGGATCCAGCCGTTCACAATCTTGCTTACAAGCTCATCTTCGACCTCGGCATAGATCCCACCGAAAACATTGGGTATCAAGTAAAAAACCACAATTGCCGGCACCAGGTGAGCAAGTCTTCTGAAAACTCCCTTCTCCAGCAGAATGTCATCAAAGGTGGTTGAAGTTCTTTGAACCATCCGGTGTATGAATATCATGAGCAGGCCCCTGGTGATCCGGTCGATGATGAACCCCAGGAGAACCAGGAGTACCATCAGGATGGCCACATGCAGAATCTGGCCCAGCGGACCGGCTATCCCTATCGAAGTAAGCCAGTCGGATATGCTTTCAAATAGTTTTTTCAGGCTTTCACCCATGGCTGTTGTAAAGAATTGGTTTTTCGTTTGCCAAAAATACAATGTAATTTACCTTTACTGCTCATAATTACCAAAAAACGGAATCCATGAAGAAGTTTATTTTTCTGATCGGCCTGCTGGCTTCGATAGCGTCACAGGCACAGATCAAGTATGACGATTACTTTACCGACAATACTCTGCGGTTTGATTACAACCGTTGCGGAACATCCTCATCAGAGCAAGTCTATTTTGAACAGATGCGCCAGGAATCGAAGTGGTCGGGACCCAGAAAAAACCTGATTGATCCATTTGAATGGGGAGAATACAGGGTTGAAGTATATGATCAGGCATCGAAAAAACTCATTTATTCCCGGGGTTATGCCGGCCTTTACAGCGAATGGCAATCTACCGCTGAATCTAAAACCACATCGAGGTGTTTTTATGAGACCGTACTGATTCCCTATCCAAAAAATCCGGTGACGCTGGTATTACTTAGCCGTGACAGGAAAACAAAGCTGAACAGGGTTTTTGAATATGCAATCAATCCGGCCTCCTATTTCATCAGCAAAGAGTCTGGCCCGGTTTACAAATCCTCCAAGGTCCATGATTCCGGTGATCCGGCTGATAAAATTGATGTGGTATTCATCCCTGACGGATTTACGGCTGGTGAGATGCCCAGGTTCCAGGAAGCTGTGAAGAAATTCACAAAAGGCCTGCTGGATACTCCGCCTTTTACAGCCAATTCCGATAAATTCAATATATGGATGGTGGAAGCTCCGTCGGCAGAATCCGGAACCGATATTCCGGGAAAAAACATCTACAAGGAGACTATTCTAAGCACGAGCTTCTATACCTTTGACAGTGAACGTTATAACATGACTTACGACATAAAATCGGTGCGTGATGTTTCCGCAAATACCCCCTATGATGTGATTGTGATTCTGGTAAATTCGGAAAAATACGGAGGTGGAGGAGTTTACAACTATTATGGCTGTTTCACAGCCTTCAATGCACAATCTGTCGGTGTGTTTGTTCATGAGTTCGGACACTGCTTCACTTGGCTTGCCGATGAGTATTACACCAGTGACGTAGCCTACAGCGACTATGTCGATATGTCGGTTGAACCCATTCAGCCCAACGTGACCAATCTTGTGGATTTCGGCAGGAAATGGAAAAACATGATTAAGCCAGGCATTCCGGTGCCGACACCCAGAACCCCCGAGTTTGAAGGAAAGTTAGGGGTTTATGAAGGTGGATTGTATAGTTCAAAAGGCATCTACAGCCCGATGAACAAATGCAAGATGAACTGGCTTAACGATCCGTTTTGCCCGGTGTGTGTGAAGACGTTGGAGGGGATGATTGAGTACTATACGAAATAAGAGGTCGCTGCGCTCCTAAAAGGCCTCCCTGCGGTCGGCTAATAGGGGTTTCGCCCTAACAAGCAAATGCTATGAAGCGTTATTAGCACGAAGCGCCTGTTAGCGACCGAAGGGAGCCTTTTAGCCGACCGAAGGGAGGCCTTTTAGGAGCGC
>CAYQFT010000107.1:4382-11995 GCA_964416825.1 uncultured Porphyromonadaceae bacterium | reverse complement strand
CGACTGCATGGCGCCACTACGACAGCTCTGCACCTCCCTTTGGCCCCTCCGCTCTCAAGAGCGGAGTTAGTCATGAGCACCTCCCACCCCCCACACCCACACCCACACCCACACCCACACCCCCTTATGCCCTTGTGCCCTTATGCCCTTGTGCCCTTGTGCCCTTGTGCCCTTGTGCCCTTGTGCCCTTATGCCCTTATGCCCTTTTTTCCTACCTTTGTCCCCCATGGAAGCCATCCTGAACCAGTTACGCGAACAATTCCACCTGCCCCTGCAGAACCCGGTGCTGGTTTTTGCGCTGATTCTGCTGATCATCCTGCTGGCGCCGATTCTTCTCAGGAAACTGCGGGTGCCGGGGATCATCGGACTGATTCTGGCCGGAGTGGTCTTTGGACCCCATGGTTTTAACCTGCTGGCAAAAAACGCTGCTATCGATCTCTTTTCAACAATCGGACTTCTTTATATCATGTTTATTGCGGGGCTGGAACTTGAACTTCATGAGTTTAAAAGATACCGGTATCACAGCATCGGCTTTGGTTTTCTCACCTTTATCTTGCCGATGGTACTAGGTTTCCCGGCGGCCTATTTTATTCTTGGATATGATTTCACGGCAAGCTTGCTGATCGGGACCCTTTTTGCCACCCAAACGATGATAGCGTACCCGATCGTTACAAAATTCGGGATCTCAAGAAACAAGGCTGTTGCCATAACGGTGGGCGGAACGATACTTACCGACACGGGAGTGCTGCTATTGCTGGCCGTCATCACCGGTGTGCACACCGACAGCCTGGAAGCCGGGTTCTGGGTTAAAATGATTATTTCGATAATCTTTTTACTGACTGTCATGTTCCTGGTTGTTCCACGGGTAGCTCAATGGTTCTTCCGCCGTCTTGAGGGTGAAAAAACTTCACACTACATTTTTGTCCTTTCCATCGTATTCCTTGCTGCATTTATTTCCCAGATTGCCGGACTTGAGCCCATAATCGGCGCCTTCGTCGCCGGTTTGGCCCTCAACAAGATCGTCCCCCAGTCGTCGGTCCTGATGAACCGTATTCAATTTGTCGGGAATGCGCTTTTTATACCATTTTTCCTGATAAGTGTCGGAATGCTGGTTGATCTGCGGGTTCTGCTTGAGGGACCCAAAGCCCTCTGGATTGCTTTTGTACTGTTGATCACTGCCCTGCTTGGCAAATATGTCGCTGCTCGCGTGACCCAATGGATTTTTGGATATTCCAGAAACCAGGGGCTCCTGATCTTTGGTCTGAGTGCATCACACGCAGCTGCCGCGATGGCGGTTATCCTGGTCGGTTTCAATGCGGGTATCATCGATGAAAATATCCTCAACGGAACCATTATCCTGATACTGGTCTCGTGTCTCGTTGCCTCTATTGCAACTGAAGTAGCCTCGAAAAGAATTGTCATGGAGTCTGAGCCGGATGTTGCACTCATCCAGGAGCAACCAGCCCATTATGAATCCATTATCTTGCCTGTGGCAAACCTGAAAAACCTGGAAAGGATTCTGGAGTTCTCCTTTTTTGTCCGGGATAAGCGAAGCAAGGAACCCATCCGGGTCCTGAACCTGATAGATCCCGGTTCCGATGCCGAACTTAAGCTTACCCAGGTGAGTCTGGAAGTAGAAAAGGTAACGGCAAGCCTGGCTTTATCTGACTCACATGTTCTCCCGGTTGTGGCAGCCGAGCAGAATATCGCCGCCGGGATCAACCGGATAAGCCGGGAATTTGAGGTAACCACCATCGTGCTTGGCTGGCCGACGAAAGAATCTTTCTCTGACCGCATATTCGGTCAGAAGACGGATCATATCCTTGAGAGCAGCGGTCAGGCCATTCTGGTTTGCCGACTCCTGAACCCGCTCAACTCCTTCAGCAGAATTGTGCTGTTCAGTCCCCCTTTCAGCGAGAAGGAGCAGGGGTTTGAGTATCTTCTAACCAAAATCACCACCCTTGCCGTCGAATTAAATCTGCCGGTCCACCTGTATTGCGATTCCAAAACCCAGGAGGCAGTTGGTTTGCTGTTGGAAAAAGTCACCAGAAAGCCCCTGTTTAAGAATTATGAAGTTCACAGCTGGAATGAATTCCTCCTGATGATTAACAAACTCGCGGAAAAGGACCTGGCTGTTATCTTCTCGGCCAGAAAGGGATCCGTTTCCCATCACTCCCAGATGGACCAGATTTACGACCGCTTTAATACCGTCTGCCCCGATCAGACCGTCATTATCACCTATCCGAAGGTGAACCTCGGCGATGATAAATACGACAAATACCGCGATTTTTATACCGAGCCGCTCACCCGGTCATTGGAAACCTTCCGCAACATTCAGAGGGGGATGGAGAAGATGATACACAAGGCGGAATAGATGGGAGGGTTTGAAGAATGGTGAGGGATAGTGAGGGATAGTGAGGGATGGTGAGGGATGGTGTGGGATGGTGAGGATTAGATTACCTTAACCACCCCTCACCACCCCTCACCACCCCTCACCACTCCTCACAACCCCTCACCACCCCTCACTTGATTTTCCCCGCCCGGTTCCGGAGCCACGCCTTTACCAGCAACCAGATTTTTCGCTTGTCGGAAACACGGAACCTGCGCTGCAGGATCTCCTCGGCAGGGGTGGCTTCAATTTTATGAAGGAGTTCGAGGTAATACCGGTAGGCTAAATAGACTCCGTTTCGTACATCGGGATGAAGTTTTTTTACCCCGATATGTGCCTCCCTGAAGTCATTTTCAATGTCCGCCTCAATCTCTTTTTTACGATGGGACCCGAAATTGTTGAAATCGGTGTCGGGAAAATAAATGCGGCCCCGGTTCTCGAAATCATCCTTGATGTCACGGAGAAAATTAATCTTCTGGAATGCCTCTCCCAGCTTCCGTGCCGGCTGTTTGAGTTCCTCGTAAGCGGCATCATCATCGGGATAGAAAATTCGCAGGCACATTAATCCTACCACTTCAGCCGAGCCGTATACATAGGTTTTAAAATCTTCGGGGGTAAAAACTTTCTGTTCAAGGTCCATTTTCATGGAGTAAAGAAAGGCCTGGATCAGCGCGGGATCGATCTTGTACTCATGAACAACCCATTGGAAGCTGTGCATGATCGGATTGATGGAAAACCGGGTCTCCAAAGCATCACACGTATCTGACCCAAACCGTTCCAGAAGGTGCCGCTGGTCGAGGTGGTGGAACGTGTCGACGATTTCATCTGCATACCGCACCCATCCGTAAATGGCATACACCGGAAGATGGTATTTCTTTTTGAACATCCGGATACCCAGCGAGAAACTCGTTGAATAACCGTTCGTTACAAGTTTTGAGCAGTCGAGTGCGGTTTTAGTATGCAGTTCCATTTTGTTTGTGAATTCGCTCAACGGCGAGCCTTGAGCTGATTACGGTCATCGGCAGCCCGGTACCTGGAATGGTGGAGGCGCCGGTATAGAAAACATTCCGGAACTGCTCATCGTGGTTTGAAGGCCTGAAGGCCCCAATCTGGCTGAGGTCATGGGCCAGCCCCAGGCCACTGCCCTGATAGAGACCGAATGCGTTCTCCCAATCGGCAGGATCTAACACGGTTTTAGACACAATAGACGGCCGGATATCGGTCCCGATCCGGGCCGAGAGGTCGGTGAGTATGGCTTCAACCACCTGGTCCCGATCGCTCCAGTCGGGCTTGAACTGCCTGTGAGGAACCGGGCAGAGGATGAACAGGGTTTCGCAGCCTTCGGGTGCACTCTCCGGGTTAAATCGGGATAAGGTGTTAACGTAATAATAGGGCTGGTCGAGCCCGATTTCGTTGGTGAAAATCTTTCCGGCGTAATCTTTGAAATTGTTTCCAAGGAAATAATGGTGATGATGCAGCGACTCGATCTTGCGGTTGAGTCCCAGGTAGATGGTCAGCGGGGCCATGGTCCAGTGCAGCTTTCGGAGGTGCGTATCGGAATATTTCTTCCGATGAAATACCTGGCTGCGGAAAAGGGCCGCATCGGCATTGATCAGGTAACTATCGGCTTTCCAGGCATTACCCTTGGAGTCCAGCAAGGATTCAAGTCGGCTGCCGGAACTGATGAACCCGGTTATGTCGGTATTGTAATGAATCTTAACCCCTTTTTGATCAAGGAGTTGTAAAAGACCTTCCACGATTTTATACATCCCGCCCCTGACGTTATAATACCCGTCGTGTTTAAGTTCGGTGTAGGAGAGCAGGGTGTAAACGGCTGGGGTATTAAAAGGCGTGGCTCCCAGGAAAAATGCGACCAGACTCAGAATCTCCTTTACCTCGCGCGATTCAAAATGGCGGCTGAGTTCCGACCAGACGCTCCGGAGCATTTTTGGTGCGTGCTGAGGCGGCACGGTGGCCATGGAGGCAAAGTAGGCGAGGTAACCGCTGAAATTTCTTCTGACGATGCGATCCATGGTGTCGTGAAAGAGCTTTCCGGTTTCTGCCAGGAACTTTTCAGCCTTGCGCTCAAAATCAGGTTCTATTCCTTCAAATTCCCTGGCCAGTTTCTTAAGATCCTTGTATATCAGAAAATTGCGGTCGGATCCCCTGAAGTTCACGGCATACAGGGGGTCAAGCTCAACAAACTCAAAGGGCATAGGTATTCCGCAATAATCGATGAACTCGCGGAATTCATAACTCATGCTGAAAAAGGAGGGGCCAAGGTCCCACGTGAAACCATCCTTCCTTAGCTGGTTCAGGCGTCCTCCGGCCTGGTGATAGCGCTCAACCATCTCCACTTCATACCCCCGGCTGGCGAGACGCATGGCAGCCGTCAATCCCCCGAGCCCGGTACCCACAATCAGTGCTTTCGGCATAAATCTTTTATAATTCGATTAAGATAACAATTATTCCCCTGTTCTTGTTGTCCCGTCGGTCATCCGTCGTCGGTCGTCGGTCATCGGTCGTCAGTCTTTTTCCCTATATTTGATTCTATGACCAAATCAGCCCCAAAAGTTGCCATCATCGGTGCCGGGATCGCCGGACTGGCCACGGCCATCCGTCTTGTAGCAAAGGGTTATGTGGTGGATCTGTTTGAAAAACAGGCCCAACCCGGCGGCAAGCTGATGGAGATCCGCCGGGATGGCTTCCGGTTTGATCTGGGTCCGTCACTTTTCACCCAGCCTGAACGGGTTGAAGAGCTGTTTACCCTGATGGGGGAAAGGGCTTCCGATCATTTCCGCTACAAGCGCCTGACCAGCATCTGCCGGTATTTCTGGCCCGACGGCACCCGTCTCAATGCAGACGCCGATCCGGATGAGTTCGCCTATGAAGTGCGGCGCGTCCTCCATGTCGATCCTCACCATACCTCACAATACCTTAACAAGGCCCAGCGCCTTTATGACCTGGCAGCGCCGCTGTTCCTCGACCGCCCGTTCCCGACGGTTGAAGCCCTTATGAGCCCGGCCGGTCAGAAAATCGGCAGGAACCCTTGGATACTCGATCCCTTCGTTTCCCTGCACCGCCGGAATCAGAAAACCTTCAGCGATCCCCGGCTTGTTCAATTGTTCGACCGATATGCAACCTACAACGGGTCTGATCCGTATAAAGCCCCCGCAACTCTGAAGATGATCGCCCACCTGGAACATAACCTGGGGGCATTTTTCCCCGAGTACGGCATGTATTCGATTGTTAGAGAGCTAACCAACCTGGCTTTGCGCCATGGGGTAAGGTTCCATTTCGATACTCCTGTTGAGCGGATTAACCGGTACAGCACAGATGGCGCAGCGACAGGAATCCGAATCAGGGGAAAGGATTTGAATTTTGATGCAGTTGTTTCTGATGTTGATATTCATACGTTGTATAACCGGGGCATGGTGGACATGGCCAAACCGCTCTTCGGGCGGAAACAGGCACTCAGTACATCAGCCCTGATATTTTACTGGGGGGTCTCTGGCAACTATCCTGAGCTGGATCTCCATAACATACTGTTCTCCAGTGATTACCGGGAAGAGTTTAAGAGCCTCTTCCGTAAAAAGACCGTGCCGGCAGATCCAACCGTCTACATTTTCATCAGTTCACGGGTCGTTCCCGGGGATGCGATACCCGGGCATGAGAACTGGTTTGTCATGATCAATACACCTGAAAACACTGGTCAGGATTGGGATTCCCTGATCCAAAGCTCGCGAAATGCCATTCTGGATAAAATCCAGAACCTGACCCGGAACAATATACGCCAGCAGATTGTTTTCGAACATATCGAGGACCCGCGCAGCATTGAAACCCGCACAGGTTCCTATAACGGCGCCCTGTACGGTAGCAGTTCGAACAGCCGGATGAGCGCATTCAGCCGGCACCCGAACCACCGGAGCGTTGCACCCGGATTGTGGTTCACGGGCGGAAGCGTGCATCCTGGGGGGGGTATTCCACTGTGTTTGGCATCCGCGAAGATTGGGGCAGACGACTTGGAAGATTATAAGACTAGGAGATTGTAAGACGAGGAAACGGGGAAAAATAAAGAAATCCACCCTGATATTTTTCGGGGTGGGGGTGGTGGGATTGGGACTTCCCTGGACGCGCCATGTTTTCACTCTGCTTATCCCGTATACTTTTCTGTTATACACGTATCTGCTGCTTGTCGCTGACCGCAGCGACAAGCGTCGACTGGCGCTGGTTTCCGCAATTATCTTCCTGTCCGGTTTTTTCGTGGAAGTGGCAGGAGTCGCTACAGGCACCCTCTTCGGGGAATATTATTATGGTACTTCGATGGGCCTTAAACTTTGGGGAGTACCTGTTGCAATGGGGTTTACCTGGCTGATGATGATCTACCTTACCGCCTCTGCCGTACAGTCCTATACGATGCACCCCGTGTTCCGGCCGGTCCTTGTGGGCGTGCTGATGGTGGTGTATGATTTCCTCCTGGAGCCGGTTGCCATGTGGCTGAATATGTGGCAATGGAAGGGCGGCGACGTACCCCTGATGAATTACATCATGTGGTTCCTGGTATCCGTAGTGCTGGGTGCGCTCTTCCCGATCGTAAAACTCAGGATTCGGAACCATGTGGCAGGAACCATGCTGGCTGCCCAACTCGGATTTTTTCTGATACTTAACCTGATAGCATTCATTGAAAAATTATTCACTACATGATACCAGCCCGGCACACCTGGTTCCACGTCCGGTTCTTCCGGTGGTACACAGCTGTCAGGCTGAAGCGGAATTTTTCGACACTTACGGTGCACCCTCCCGTGGCGGATGTTTCTGATAAACCCCTTCTGGTTATAGGCAACCATTTCAGCTGGTGGGACGGATTCTGGATTCTTTGGCTGAATCATCATTATCTGCATAAGAAATTTCACGTGATGATGCTGGAGGAACAACTGAAAAAGAACAGGATACTGAATAAAACCGGAGCATTCTCCATCCGCCGCGGCAGCCGCGATGCGGTTGAATCGCTCAAATATGCCAGGAAAATATTGGAAGATGGGTCCTTGAAAAACGGGCGGACCGATGGGTCCGCCCCTACGGCGCGGCAATTGCCAATGATCCTGATGTATCCCCAGGGTGAAATTCAATCCATGCATACGCGACCGGTGAAATTTGAAAAAGGACTGGAACACATCACCCGCGGCCTCGAAGGAAAAATATATATCCTGATGGTGGTTGTCCT
>CAYQFT010000107.1:0-4282 GCA_964416825.1 uncultured Porphyromonadaceae bacterium | reverse complement strand
GCAACCGGCAACCAGTAACCAGCAACCAGTAACCCGATGCCCCTCCTCTACGCCCTCCTCGCCTTCGCCATTCTTCGCCTACTGGTGGTGCTGGCCAATGCCCTGACCCGGCAATGGCTCCGGCGGAATGACATCGTGGGGAACCCAAAGATTTCGGTCCTGATTCCGGCCCGCAATGAGGAGAAAAACATCGGACGCCTTTTGCAGAATCTCGTAGAGACGGATAATTATCCGTCTATACATGTGCATGAAATTATTGTATATGATGATCAGTCAACCGACCACACAGCTGAAGAAGTTGAGAAAATAATCGTTCCCGAAGGGGCGTCCCGGCGGGCGCCCGTTACTGGGGTCATAAAATTGATTAAGGGCGGGGAGTTGCCGCCAGGCTGGCTGGGGAAGAACTATGCCTGCCACAGGCTGGCAGAGGAGGCCACGGGCGAATGGTTTCTTTTCCTGGATGCTGATGTGACAGTTACGCCGGAACTGATCCGTGATGCGGTGGGCTATGCCCAGCGGAAGAATATCAGGCTTTTATCCCTTTTCCCCAGGCAGGAAATGAAAACAGCTGGCGAGTGGAGCGTGGTGCCCCTGATGAACTGGGTATTAGTCAGCCTGCTGCCCCTGATCCTGATCCGGACCTGCCGCTGGACCTCCTTTTCCGGTGCCAACGGTCAGTTCATGCTTTTTGATGCGGCCCTCTACCGGAGATTCCATTGGCACGAACAGGTAAAATCACATCCCGTGGAGGATATCCTGATTTCCCGGCTCATGAAGAAAAGGCGTTTCCGTACCGCAACTCTCCTCAGCGGAGACCAGATTCGGTGCAGGATGTATGAATCCTATCCGCAGGCCCTCAACGGATTCTCCAAAAACATCGGCCACTTCTTCGGCAACAGCCTCCTCTGGATGCTCACCTTCACCCTCCTCACAACCCTCCTCCCCCTAATCCTTATATCTTTTTATCTTTTCTCTTTCTTTCGCCTTTCGCCTTTCGCCTTTTTCCTTTACCTCGGCTTCATCCTCCTGATCCGCATCCTCACCTCCCTTCTCAGCCGCCAATCTGTTCTGAAAAACCTGCTTTTCTGGCTTCCCCAGCAATTCAGCCTGATCCTGTTGGTCTGGAAATCCATACGCCTTCGTTCCGGTGGAAAGGTGGAATGGAAAGGAAGAAAAATCTGATGCTTCAGGTCCGATTTTAGTATCTTAACAACCTAAATCTTAATCAACCCATGAAGGTAAGTCTACCCGCATCTATCGGGCTCAGCCTGGCTGCTGCCGCATTGACAGGCTGTCAGGAGAAACAGCCTGTCAGGCCGAATATCATTTTTATCATGTCGGACGACCACGCTTTTCAGGCCGTTTCTGCTTACGGGCGTGGTTTGAACAGCACCCCGAATATTGACCGGATCGGGGCGGAGGGAGTTCGTTTCAACAAGGCTTTCTGCACGAATGCCCTCAGTGCGCCGAGCCGCGCGGTAGTCCTCACCGGGAAATTCAGCCATCTCAATGGACTGAAGGATAACAGCGACCGTTTTGACGGAACCCAGATGACCCTTCCGAAATTGCTGAAACCTGCCGGCTACCAGACGGCTATGATTGGGAAATGGCACCTGAAATCGGATCCCATCGGGTTTGATTTCTGGCGTATCCTGATCGATCAGGGACCCTATTACAACCCGGATCTGAAGGACTCAACCGGTACCAAACGTTACGAAGGGTACACCACAACCGTCATCGGCGATCAAGCCATACAGTGGCTCGACAGCCGCGACCCAAAAAAACCTTTCTTTCTGATGGTGCATCATAAGGCTCCCCACCGCAGCTGGATGCCGGAACCGAAATATATGGGCCTCTTCGCGAACACTAAATTTCCCGTGCCGGACACATATTTTGATGATTATCTGAACCGCAGCAGGGCTGCTTCGGAGCAGGAATTGTCAGTCATCAAGGATATGACTATCCATTATGACCTGAAGGTTTTCCCCCGGCCCGGGGATTCAATCTCGGGTGATGACCAGGCATGGGAAGGTGGAATGAAAAGGATGACCCCGGAGCAGCGGGCAGCCTGGGATCAATATTACCAGAAGATAACGGAGGATTATTACTCGAAAAACCTCTCGGGAAAAGAGCTTGCACAATGGAAGTATCAGCGATATATGGAAGATTACCTGGCCGTTATCCAAAGCGTGGATGACCAGGTGGGCAGGTTGATGGATTACCTGAAAGCAAACGGACTCGACAAGAATACCCTGATTGTTTATACTTCCGATAATGGTTTTTTCCTCGGTGAACATGGTTGGTTCGACAAGCGGTTCATGTACGAGGAAAGTTTCCGGATACCTCTGGTTATGAAGCTGCCGGGAGTTATAAAACCGGGTACCGTGTCAGAAGCCCTGGTTGAAAACCTCGATTTTGCTCCGACCTTTCTTAAACTGGCTGGAGTTGCCGTACCCGACAGCATGCAGGGAATCTCAGTGTTGTCCGACCAGCCAAGAAAATCGGTTTATTATCATTATTACGAATATCCGGGTGTTCATGCGGTGAAGAGGCACTACGGAGTGCGCACCGATCGGTATAAGCTCATCCATTACTACAACGACATTGATGAATGGGAACTTTTCGACCTGGAAAAAGACCCGATGGAGATGAACAATGTATACGGAGATGCGTCTTATAGCCAAATGCGAGAGGAGTTACATGCAGAGCTTGAGAAATTACGGGAACAGTATAAGGATCGGTAGAAAGGAAAAAGGCGAAAGGCGAAAGGCGAAAGAAAGACTAAAGATTAAAGATGGGAACGTTAGACTTATCCTTCTTGTAATCTTTCTTCTTTTTCCATTCTTTCGCCTTTCGCCTTTCGCCTTTCGCCTTGATGCCCAGTCTTTCCAGGCTGAAATCTATCAGGCCTATATCACAGGGAATATGGATCATTGGGAGAAGAGCCTCCAGGGGTATTCGGTAAAACCTTCTTCACCGGATGCCCTTTATGATCTGACGATGGCCTATTACGGATTTATCGGCTATTGCCTCGGAAAGGACCAGAAGAGCAGGGCGAAGCCCTACCTTAATCAGGCGGAAATTTTTGTTAAGGAACTGCTCGGGAAATACCCGGATAATCCCCGTTTTCTTGCTTTGCAGGGAGCTTTATATGGATTCCGGTTAATCTATCAGCCCCAGAAAATGATGTCTATTGGGCCAAAGTCCCTCAAAGAGATCAACCGGGCCATCGAAATCGGGCCGGATTGCCCGGAGGCATTGGTTGAAAGCGGCAACAAGGACTGGTTTATGCCTGGCATGTTCGGCGGTTCCCGGGAGCGTGCGATCGAAGCCTATAAAAAGGCCATCTCCCTGCTTGAGCGAAATCCCGGTCAGCTACAAAACAATTGGTATTACCTCAATCTCCATATGAGCCTGGCCGGATGGTACGAAGAACGAAATATGACCTATTTCGCCAATGAGCTCTACCGGAAGGTGCTGAAAATCGAACCCAAATTCAGCTGGGCAGCGGAGAAACTGAAAAAATAAGGGCACAAGGGCACAGGGGCTCAAGGGCTCAAGGATCGATCCCATTGCCTGACTTCCTTGTGCCCCCGTGCCCTTGTGCCCTCGTGCCCATTTTCATCTTCCCTGTAACGAATCCCCCCTCTGTTCGTCTGCATTCTAAAAGATGAAAAATTTAAGTCAAATCAAACAAATCAAAATCATGAAAAAAGTTATTACCCTCCTGCTGATCGCACTGTTTCCAGTGCTCGCAATGGCTCAGAATTCTGCTATCGACAAAGTTTTTAAAAAGTATGGCGAACGGGATGGATTCACCGTGGTGACCATCAGCAAAGGCCTGCTTAAAATGGCAGCCGATGTTGACATGGATGACCCGGAAGCATCCGCCTTTCTGAACCGTATTAACTCGATAAAAATCCTTGCTGCCGAGGATAACAACGATGTTAACATTTATGATGAGGTACTTTCCAGTCTCGACAAGGACGATTATGAAGAACTAATGACGGCAAAATCAAGCGGAGAGGATGTTCTGATGCTGGCCAAAAAGAGCGGCGATATCATTACCGAGCTGATTGTCCTGGTTGGCGGGAAAGAAGATAATGCGCTGGTCTATATTTCCGGCAAAATGAGCATGAAGGACATGGCAAAGCTGTCGAAATCGGTTCATATTGAGGGGGCCGGACTGGAACACCTGCAGGATATTAAGTAAGGAAAAAGGCGAAAGGCGAAAGGCGAAAGAAAGATCAAAGAAGAAAGAAGAAAGATGAAAGATTGAAGA
>CAYQFT010000106.1:0-12253 GCA_964416825.1 uncultured Porphyromonadaceae bacterium | reverse complement strand
TATCAACATGGTAGGGAAAAGAATACTTATGCGCCTTTTTATCATATAGCGCCAGGTAGAACCATTGCGCATCCATCACCCGATTGAGCTCGCGGTGCACTATGGGAAGAAAATCAGATAGCTTTCCATGTTTGCGTGCCTCCCGGGCGAGGGTCATGACAACATGTTCTGCTTGCTGGTATTTCTTTCTCGAATCGGACTCTTTATGTTCAGGCGTTTCTGGTAGATTCAAGGCATCGTGCGTAATTCAATCAAAAGTATGAAAGGCCTGACTTATTAGTGGGGTTAACTTTTAACTATTTGACGAATGACCAGGATAGGGCAGAAGGGCAGAAGGGCAGGAGGGCAAGAGGGCAGGAAGGAAAGTAAAAAACACTAAGTAAACTTAATACTGAGTTTTAAGAACCTTATCCTTTACTTTTTGCCCTATTGCCCTCCTGCCCTTCTGCCCTATCTTGTTCCCCGCTAAAACGCATACAACGCCGAAAACGTCCTGATGTACACCACCCCATCCACCAGCGCCGGGGTGGCCATGATCCGCTCCTTAAAATCATTGGCCGAAAGGATCTTCAGCTCCTGACCGGATTCAAAAACCGTAACCATACCACGCGCTGAAGAAGCATAGAGCTTGCCATCGCCATAAACGGGCGAAGCATAATAGGCCCCGCCGGCATTAAGTTTTGAATAATATTGTATCTCGCCGGTTACCGCATCCAGGCAGGTAACCAGGCCCCCATCGGCAACCATCCAAACCTTTCCTTGAAACCAGAGCGGCGAGGGGCACTCCGGAACCCCTTTATCACAGCGCCATGCAACTTCCGGGTCCCGGCCTGCAACAGCGGTTGGCTTCAAAGCAATCAGTGCGTTTTCCTGGGCAAAGCCATCAACCCAGGTTACAATTTTCTTCCACTCCAGGCGTGTAATCTTTCCGTTCCGGTCCACATCGAGCCAGCGGAAAAATCCGGGCAGGGGATGATCTCCCTCCCCATCGTCGTCATATCGGGATAAAATACTCTTGTTTGTCTTGATCTCCTCAAAAACCAGCAGGCTGTCGCGGTCCGAGTCATACATCCGCAACAGTGAATCCCAGGTTGGAAGGCCCAGTACCTCGGGATTGGTTTTCATGTTGTAAGAAGTGAGAAAAAGAAGCCCGTCGCCAAATACCGGAGTAATGATCGGCTCATCGGTCAGTCCGGGAAATGACCAGATCTCCGTGCCGTCATCCAGGTTATAAGCCCGCAGCCACCAAATGCCGTATACAATCAGCTGGTCCATTCCGTCAACCGTAATACACATGGGGGTTGACCAGTTTGCCTTAAAATCCTGCCTTTCGGTCCGCCAGATTATTTTCCCGGTTGCAGGTTCCATTACCTCGATGTAGGAGTTCTTGTCGGCATCCCGGCTTAAAATCAGCTTATCCCTGAAAATCACCGGAGACACGGCCGTTCCATACATATTTCCCTCGTGCGGAATCCGCTTTTCCCAGATCAGGTTTCCCTTGAGGTCATAGCAAATCAGGCCATAGGATCCAAAATAGGAGATTACATGCTTGCCATCGGTTGCAGGAGTGGGAGCAGCAGCCTGGCTGGTGGGGTAAACCCGCTCGATCTTTTCGGGCACCGCCGGCCTCCTCCACAGAATCGTTCCCTTCCTGCGGTCAATGCAGATCGTCTCCAGAGAGTCTCCCGTCCGGCCTGTAAGAAATATCTGGTCGCCCCAAACGCAGGGCGAGGAAACCCCAAGGCTTACCGGGCATTTCCATTTTGCATCGGTTGCAGGATCCAGCCGCGAAGGCAATGTTTTTTTATCCCGATATAAACCGTCTCCATTGGAACCCCGGAACTGAGGCCAGGCAGGCTGGGAATAAACATTAGTTAATGAACTTGCTATCAATCCAATAACTAAACAGAAAGACAATACTGGTTTCATAAATGGGTAAATTTCAAGAATAAGACCTTTAAATATACCCACAATTACAATCTCAGGAAAGGAGTTTTGTCCCGCTCATTCTGTGCGCCACTTTTTGTTCCAAAACCTCGTAAGGGTAGAGTTTCGTTTCCCTGAGCATGAATAAAAACGCTGCCATCGCTGCATTTCGGCTGCCTGCCTGTTCCCGGAAATTTGAGGCAACCACTTTTGCCTGTGTTTCGGGAGCTGGCAGGGAGGAATCGATAAAAACGGTCCCTTCCTTCATAGTGGCAAGCGTGGCTTTGGCATAGCTCAGACCATCATCGGAGGTGATGATCAGAATATCGGGAACGGGTGACCCCGTGTAGAGAATCTTATCAGGGGAAATGATCACGTCAGAAGCTGAAAATCCAATCCCAACGGTTACCGGGTAGCTGCCTTTTTTGGTAGCATTCAATCCGGAGGCTATCGCTGCAGCTGCAAAATATTCAGCCGCACTCTGCACCCCCTCACCGGCCGACCCGGCTACCTGGATCCTGACGGTCTGTTTTAGCGCGCAGGAATGTGTTACTGGGATATCTATCTTGCTTGTAAACAGAGAATTGAACTTAGCGCCCTTGAGCAGCTCAGGCCCTGGAGTATTACGGTCGGCATAAACCCTGATCTCCAGCCCGGCCTCCTGAATTACTTTCGACAGCTTCATTCCGGGGTTCGATTTCACTCCATAGCTCGGACAGATCTCCATCACCTCAACGAGTGAGAAACCAGGTTTTGAGAATGCTGCGGCCAAATGGTCCGATATGTCGCCAATTCCGATCACACGGCTCACATAGGAAGCACCGGCTGCGGTGATGATCTCACAGATATCCGTTGCCTTTTCACCGGCCCCGTCGGGGAGAGTCGGGGTTTTGAATCCCTGCGGGGTAAACTCGCTGGGCTGCCCGCCGGTCATGCCGTACAGCATATTATTATGAATCACGACGGTCATGTTGAAGTTCCGGTGGGCTGCATTGATCAGGTGCTGGATCCCGATGGTGACCCCTCCGTCTCCGATGAAGACAATGACTTTTTTACCGGGATTGCTCAGCCCGGCCGAAATTCCGGTTGCAAGCGCTACCGATCGTCCATGCAGGCCGTGCACCGTATGGGTTTTGAAGGATTTGTCGATGATGCCGTGGCACCCGATATCGGTAACCAGGATCACATCCAGCAGCGGGATCCCCAGCTTTTGCAACGCCTTGTCGGTGTTCTCCGATATGGTAGTATGGCCGCAACCCTTGCAAAAAGGGAGGCTCTCTTCCTTAAGATATTTTCTTTCCATGGACCAGAACTTCAGATTTGATTTGTGCAGGGGTGATCATTTTGCCGAAGGCATTGACTCCGGTAATTCCGGATGGGGCGTTCACGCCGAAAAGCAGGTGCCGGTACTGGCCGGTGAGGTTCTCTTCCGCAATCACAACCCGGGAATAGCGCGACATGATATCGAAATACATTTTGGGTACGGGGTATAAGGTTTTGGGTATGAGGAGAGCAACTGACTCCCCTTCGTTCCGGAGCTGGGCAACGGCTTCGCGGGCGGCCTGGGCGGTAATTCCATACGCAACTACCAGTATATCTGCGCCTTCCTGGACGTCATAATCGAAGAAAGTATAAGACCCCAGGTTCTCTGTGATTTTTTCGTGCAGCCGGATGGAGTTTCCCAGGGCTTCAGCTCCGGAGTTCTGAATGATCCCCCGGGTATCGTGCGTACTGGCCGTAAACCTGACCTGGTGCCGGCTGGTATCTACCCCCAGGAAGGGGGGCACCTTGTTTTCGCCGGCTTTGTAAGGGAAAAACATTTCATCCGAGTCATACCGGTCGCGCTCCGTCTTCTGAATCGGGGACAGCTCATCCGGGTTGAGGCTGAACTGGGTCATCACCTCTTCCTTGGAGGTAAGGAGAACCACCGGGGTTCTCAGCGCAACGGCCGTTTCAACCGCCTTCGCAGTGAGCTCCCATGCATCAAGCGGATCACTCACACTGATCACAGGAATCGCCATCCCTCCGGAAATCGTTCCGGTTACAACGTTCAGGTCGCCCTGGGCTCCCATGGTGGCAGTTCCGGTAGCCGGTCCAAGACGCTGCACCAGGATGATTACCATTGGCAGCTCCATCATATAGGCCATGTTGATGCTCTCAACCATCAGCGCATAGCCGGGAAAGGAGGTTGCGGTAACGGGAACACTTCCGGTAGCTGCATAACCACTCATCAGCTGCAAGGTGGTGATCTCATCGGGTGCCGCCATGAATACCGGGAAACGCTGCGAGGAATAATAGTAGAGCAGGTTTGCGGGAGTTATCGGATATCCGATGAATACATCCGCACCGGCCTGAACGGCCGCCTCCACCATGAGCCTTGAACTATCTGTAAAAACAATGCGCTGTGCCATTAATGACTGATTTTTCTGTTGAAAGGTCCTGAACAAATCTTCCAAAAGTATAGAAAATCAATTCGGTAAAAAAAGAGTTATTTCATTAACAGAGTGGTCCCATTATGCTAAATTTACCCCTTTCAAAATTCAGGACCAACCAAAAAATAACTGCCATGTCTGCTACTGTCCAATTTACCGCACCCGACCATTTTCTTGTGGATGACCTGTTTTCAGAAGAACAGAAAATGATACGCGGAGCATTCCGCGATTGGGTTAACCGCTTTGTAAAGCCCGATATTGAAGATCATTTCGAAAAGTGCACGTTTCCGATCCATCTTGTTAAAGAGCTGGGCGCTATGGGCGGCTTTGGTCCCTTCATTCCGGAAAAGTACGGCGGCTCCGGGCTTGATTACATGACCTACGGGATCATCATGACGGAACTTGAGCGGGGCGACACCGGAATCCGTTCGCTGGCCTCGGTGCAGACTTCCCTGGTGATGTATCCGATTTATACCTATGGCAGCGAAGAGCAGAAGATGAAATACCTGCCGAAGCTGGCATCCGGCGATCTTATCGGGTGTTTCGGTCTGACAGAGCCCAATCACGGCTCCGATCCCGGAAGCATGATCACACGCATTACCGACAAAGGGGACCATTACCTCCTGAACGGAGCCAAAATGTGGATCACCAACTCCACCATCGCCGATGTCGCCGTGGTTTGGGCAAAGGATGACAATAACGTGGTCCGCGGTCTCATCGTAGACAAAGGGATGGCCGGATTTACGGCTCCGGAGACACACGGCAAATGGTCGCTTCGGGCTTCGGTGACCGGCGAGCTGGTTTTCGACAACGTAATTGTTCCAAAAGAAAATATTCTTCCGGGTGTGCAGGGGTTGAAAGGCCCTCTAAGCTGCCTCAGCTCGGCACGTTACGGGATCGCCTGGGGCGTAATCGGTGCAGCAATGGATTGCTATGATGCCGCCGTCCGTTACTCACTCGAGCGCCATCAGTTTGGCAAACCAATCGCTTCCTTCCAGCTTCAGCAGAAAAAACTGGCCGAAGCCCTCACCGAGATCACCAAAGCGCAGCTTCTGGCCTGGAGGCTCGGTCAGTTGCGCGACCAGGGCAAGGTGACCCCTGCCCAGATCTCTATGGCCAAGCGAAATAACGTAGAGATGGCTCTCAATGTCGCCCGCGATCTCCGCCAGGTCCTCGGCGCCATGGGCATCACCCGCGATTATCCTATGATGCGCCACATGATGAACCTCGAATCGGTGATTACCTACGAAGGCACTCATGATGTGCATCTGCTGATAACGGGGCAGGAGATTACGGGGATTCCGGCATATAAATAAGCCTAAAAAGGCGAAAGAAGAAAGGCGAAAGGCGAAAGAAAGACTTAAGACATTAAGATTTAGCTCTTTAGATCTTTGATCTTTCTTTCGCCTTTCGCCTTTCTTCTTTCGCCTTAAAATATACCCCCCTGTAATAAACACCTTCTATACCCGTCTTATCCCAAAACCGAAGTATAACCCGTATGAAAAACCTGATCCTATCCTGTACCCTGCTGCTAGCCGGGCTCAGCCTGTTTAGCCAAACCTCTGTCACGAACGATACTCTCCGCAAGGATGCCCTGAATGTATACATGGAAGCCACCGACTATTTCCGCAAGGAGATTCCCTATATTAACTATGTGCGGGATATCCGGGATGCGGACGTTTATATCATATCAAGCTCCCAGCATACGGGATCGGGAGGAAAGGAATTCAGCTATTTTATCCTGGGGCAGAAAAAGTTTCAGGGAATGAAGGATACCGTGAAGTTCGTGAGTTCAGCCGACGATACCGAGGAACAGATCCGGGAGGGACAGGTGAGAATCCTGAAGCAGGGCCTGATGCGGTATGTTCTGCTCACCCCGCTCTCAAAAAATATCGATATACGGTATACGGAACCCCTATCAGAAACGGTCACCACCGACAAATGGAACTCCTGGGTTTTCAGCTCCAGCCTGAGCGGCATGCTTAATGGCCAGAAAAGCTATAACACCAACCAGATCTTCGGAAGCCTGTCGGCCCGCAGAATCACATCGGATTGGAAAATTGATCTGGAAGTGGATTACAACCTCAATCTGGATAAGTTCATTATTGAAGATGAGGAAATTACCAGCATGAACAACGGTCGCTCCTTTGAGGCCCTGGTGGTCAGAAGTCTCGGTGAACACTGGTCCTATGGAGGAGAACTTGAGATCGAATCCTCAACTTATAGCAATTACAAGCTGAAGATCACCGCCATGCCCGGAATCGAATACGATATTTTTCCCTATTCCGAATCCACCCGGCGCCAGCTTCGCCTGTTGTACAAGGCTGGATACCAGTATCAGAGCTATATGGATACCACCATTTATGACAAGCTTCAGGAGCACCTATGGGGGCACCAGTTCAGTGCCGCCTATGAAGTGGTGCAGAAATGGGGCTCCATCGATGTATCGGCCTCCTGGTTCAATTACCTGCACGACTTTTCAAAAAATAACCTTTCCCTTGATGGATCCTTCAACATACGAATCGCCAAAGGACTGAGCGTACAGATGGGCGGCGGAGCGAGCATCATTCATGACCAGCTCTCCCTCGTCAAAGCCGGCGCCACTCCGGAAGAGATCCTTCTCCAGCGCAAGGAACTCGCCACCCAATACCGCTATTTCACCTTCTTCGGGTTATCCTATACATTCGGCTCGATATACAATAATGTTGTCAATCCGCGCTTTGGGGGCGGAAGCGGGGGGATGATGATCATGATTAACTAGTTACCGGTTGCCGGTTGCCGGTTGCCAGTTGCCGGTTGCCAGTTGCCGGTTAAGAATGGTGGCCGGTTGCCGGTTACCAGTTGCCGGTTAGGCCAGAACTGTCATTCCGGTGAAAGCCGGAATCCCATGAAAAATGCTCCGAGGCAGAGGATCCTGACTTTCGTCAGGATGACAGTTCTGGCGAAATAACCGGTAACCGGCAACCGGTAACTGGTAACCTCCTCTTAACCGGTAACCGGCAACCGGTAACTGGTAACCTCCTCTTAACCGGCAACATTTGAAAAAAACCATTACTTTTAGCTAACTAATTTTCTTTAACCATGAAAACTCCCCTTTCCCTCCTCGTCGGTCTCCTGCTTTTCAGCGGCGTAATGGCCCAAACCACCCCTCCGTCTGCCCAATCGGTTCTTGATGAAGCCCTGGCCGTTGCAAAAGCAGAAAACAAAAACGTGTGCATCATGTTCCATGCCTCCTGGTGTGGCTGGTGCCACCGGATGGACTCGATCATGAACACTCCGGCTAACAAGCCGTTTTTTGACGCCAACTGGGTCACCCGGCACCTGGTCGTAATGGAATACAAGGAAGATCTGAAGAAGAATGAGAACCCCGGCGGTATGGAGATGATGGAAAAATACAACGGGAAGAATACAGGCATCCCTTATTGGCTGATATTCAATCCAAAAGGCGAACTTTTGGCAGATTCCAGAATGCCCGCTAAAGACAAAACAGGCATGGACATCCGCACCAATACCGGCTGCCCGGCTCAACCCGATGAAGTGGAGTATTTCGAATATGTGATGAAGCATTCCACGAAGCTCACCGCGGAGGAGATTGCGAAGATCGGGGCGACTTTTCTGTTGAAGAAGTAGGGGCGCATGGCGTGCACCTGTTTTCGTGAAGCGTAATGCGTGAAACGTGAAACGTGAAGCGTAAAGCGTGAAGCGAAAGAGTGACCAGTGACCAGTGACCAGTGACCAGTTGTTACGCACCACGCCAACCAATTAGCACATTGGCACATTGGCACATTAGCACATTGGCACATTGGTTTCATTTCCCAACCTTATAGATTGCCGTCTTCGTCCTCAAATACATGGCCCCGTCAACAATTGCGGGTGAGGCCATGAATCCGTCGGGAAGGCGGCTTTCGGCTACTTTAACGAAAGATTCGCCTGGCCGGAAGACGGTGGCGAGCCCTGATTCGTCAAACGTATAAACCAGTCCGCCCACGTAAACCGGCGAAGCGGAGGTTTCCAGTCCCACCCGCTCACTCCATATTTCGGCACCCGTATCGGGGTTAAGGCATTTTGCCTGACCAGCCGTATTTACCATATAAAGACGATTATTGATAAACAGGGCTGACGAGCGTGCAGCCAGGTTACGCTTGTTCATCCATTTCAGTCCTTCAGCCGTGCGGTCGCCCGTGCCGCCGGGCTTAACCGCAACCACACTGGAGTGGCTGAATCCGGTATTGAAGAAAATCAGCCCATTGCCGGTAACAGGCATCGATGAGCCGGAAAAGCCGTCATACCTGACGCGCCAGATCTCCCTGCCGGTCATCGGTTCATAGGCCATCACGGCATGCGGGCCGGG
This sequence comes from uncultured Porphyromonadaceae bacterium, assembly GCA_964416825.1. Classification (GTDB taxonomy): domain Bacteria; phylum Bacteroidota; class Bacteroidia; order Bacteroidales; family UBA12481; genus UBA12481. The sequence goes on along the minus strand of CAYQFT010000106.1, from coordinate 3,544 downwards.
ACTGATGAGCTGATCCTGTCCCTCCACCTTTATTATGATGGGTGTGCTGAATCCCTTTCGCGCATCCGGGGTGAAGCCGCTCAAATCCAGCCCCCGCGGGGTATTCCACACTGTTTTTCCGGTTTTCTTGTCGAGCGCGGTGACATATTGCAGATCCTGGCCGTCGAAGGTCAGTATCAGAAGATCTTTGTATAAAAAGGGCGAAGACCCCGGCCCAACCCCATGGTCACACTGCAGGTCCTTTCTTTTCCAGATAATCTTTCCCGATTTGGTATCCAGGCAAGCCGTTCCGTACGCCCCAAAATGAACATAAATCCGCCCGGGCTCGATCACCGGCGACGGGGAAGCATAGCTGTTCAGACCATGCTGTTCCTGAGGAAACTCGATATCGAAAACCTCAATTGTGTAAACAATCTTTCCGTCCTTCTCTTTCATTCCGATAACCTGAACCTTTTTCCCATCGGGTTCCGACGTGGTAAGCCAGACCATTCCGTCCATTACAACCGGTGATGACCAGCCCCGGCCCGGGACCAATGTCTTCCAGATGACATTGCTGGTTTCACTCCACGCTTCCGGAATATTCTTCGCATTACTCTGTCCATCAGCAGATGGCCCCCGGTATCCGGGCCAGCTGTTTGCAGGGGTTTGCGCCATTGTTGCTGCTGCGAACAAAAACAGCGCGGGGATTGTTACTATTTTTATGAGGTGCATCGGGTAAAAATAGATATTCTGTAATTATCACGGTGCACCTACGTCTAAAACAATACACCAAACTTAATCCTTATGAAACTTCGTACTCATCTCCTTTCCTTCCTGCCCTTCTGCCTTCTTGCCCTCCTGCCCTACAGGGCTTCTTCGCAGATCAGCGCCAAACTCATGAAGTACATGGACGTCTCCGAATCGCAGATCACCTTCGTTTACGGCGGCGACATCTGGGTGATGCCAAAATCAGGAGGCACAGCCAGTCAGGTTACCCATTCGCCCGGCGAAGAGGCGTGGCCGAAATTTTCTCCCGATGGTAAATCCATCGCCTATACCGCTTATTATAACGGCAATGCCGATGTGTACGTCCTTCCGGTGACGGGCGGCGTGCCTTTGCGGGTGACCTACCATTCGTTCGGGGACCAGCTGGTCGATTGGCATCCTGACGGGAAGCGGCTTCTTTTTACCTCTGTAAGGGAAAGTGGCCGGGGTGCGCTTGCCAACCTCTATCTGGTGGATGCATCCGGCGGATTTGCGGAAAAACTGAAAGTTCCGTATGCCGTACTGGCGAGCTATTCGCCCGATGGCTCCAAGCTGGCCTACATCACCCGCATCACGGAGAACTATCCGTTCAAGCGGTACCGGGGTGGAATGGCTTCGGATATAGTACTCTATGATCTGAAAACCAATACGGCTGAAAATATTACCAAAAATGACGCCATCGACGGCAAGCCGGCCTGGGTGGGAGATAAAATCTATTTCCTGTCTGATCAGGATGAAAACATGAGGCTCAACATCTGGGTATATGATACCAAAAGCAAGCAATCCACCCAGATCACTAAAATTAAGGATTTCGATATCGTGAATATGTCGGCCGGCAAATCGGATATAGTTTTCGATGCAGGCGGCACACTCTATCTGATGGACCTGGCCACGCAGAAATACAAGCCCGTTGAAGTCAACGTGGTTTCTGACCTGTCGGTTGAGATCCCGCGTTCGGTGAATGTAGGCCAGCAGATCTCCAACATGGCTGCGGCTCCGGGAAACAAGCGCATCCTGTTCGAGGCCCGCGGCGAGATCTTTAACGTGCCGGTTACCGAAGGATACACGCTCAACCTTACCCGCTCGAGCGGCGCCTTCGACCGAGAACCGGCTTGGTCGCCCAACGGCAAGACGATCGCTTACTGGAGCGACCGCGACGGCGAATGGGAAATCTGGCTGCAGCCGGCTGGCGATAATACCCAGCCAAAAAAGCTTACCAACCGTGGCAAAGGATACGGCTATTCCCTGAACTGGTCGCCCGACAGCAAATACATGGCTTTCGTGGACGAAACCAACCAGATCTATGTGATCGACGCCATGAGCGGCAAAACCACCACGATCGGGCATACGCTCTATACCCTCGGTCATGGCGGCGCGCAGGGGTTCACCCTCAACTGGTCGGCCGATTCAAAGTGGCTCACTTTCATTAAAAACCTGGAGAATTCCAATTCGGCGGTATTTGTGTACAACCTCGAAAAGAACGAAACACATCAGGTTACCAGCGGATTCTACAACGATACCAATCCTGTGTTCAGCATCGACGGCAAGTATTTGTTCTACCTCACCAACCGCAGCATGTCGGCCCTATACTCCGATATGGGCGACGGCACCTGGGTCTATCCGAACTCCACACAGATTGCTGCCGTGAGCCTCCTCCCGGATGCCCCGTCGCTCCTGAGTGCAAAAAATGATGAACAGGAAGAAAAAAAGACCCCGAAAGACACGACTAAACTCGTGGTAAAGATTGATTTTCAGAATATTGAATCCCGATGTGCGATTCTGCCTCCGAAAGCCGGAAACATCCGCGGGGTGATGGCCTTTGAAGGCAAGATCGTGTACTTCCGCGCACCCAACAGCGGCTCCGATGAGCGCTCCTCCTCTCTCGTGGTTTATGACCTGGCCAGTCGCGAAGAGAAGCCTGTGATGGCCGATGTCAATGGCGCCACGGTTACGGCGGATGGCAAATCTCTCCTGGTATCGAGCCAGGGCAAATACGGAATTATCCAGCCGGCTGCCGCACAAAAGATCGACAAAGCGATCCCCACCGGCGATCTGGTGATGGAGTTGGTCCCCAAGGAAGAGTGGAAACAGATCTTCAACGACACCTGGCGCAGGCACCGCGATTTCTTCTACGATCCGAATATGCAGGGGGTTGACTGGAACGAGATGCGGAAACGGTATGGGGCTTTGGTCGACTTTGCCCGCAACCGCTCAGATATCAATACCATACAGGGGCAGCTGGTTGCTGAACTGGCAGCCGGACATACCTACAGCTCGGGCGGTGACATTGAAAGCATCCGTCCCGTACAGACCGGCTTCCTCGGGATCGATTGGGAACAGGCAGATGGTCTCTACCGCATCAAGCGGATAGTTACCCCAGCGGCCTGGGATACCGATACCCGGTCGCCTTTCGGCGTCACCGGAGCCAAAGCCGGAGTTGGCGACTTTATCCTGGCAGTAAACGGAGTGACCCTCGATCCCAAAAAGGATCCCTATGCCTCCTTTGAAGGCCTGTCGGGCAAGACCGTTGCTCTCACGGTAAGCAAAACCGGCAAGACCGCAGATTCGCAAGTCATTGTAGTTAAATGCCTTACCCAAGGTGAAGAATCGAACCTCCGCTATCTGGAATGGATTGAGAACAACCGCAAAATGGTGGAGAAATTATCGGGTGGAAAACTTGGCTATATCTATATGACAAACACTTCGGCGCAGGGACAGCTTGAACTCGTGAAGATGTATTACGGTCAGCTTGAAAAGGATGGCTTCATTATCGATGAGCGTTTCAACGGCGGAGGTGCAT
>CAYQFT010000105.1:0-12290 GCA_964416825.1 uncultured Porphyromonadaceae bacterium | reverse complement strand
ATAATAATATGTAGATTCCGATTTTAACACAGAAGTAACAATCTGGCCTAACCGGTAACCGGCAACTGGCAACCGGCAACTATTAGTCCCTCCGCATTTACCACACCACAAACCCTGATTACCGCGTTAGGGAGAGCACCCATCAACCCATCCCACCCATTCGTAAATCCTGCCGCGCCATTGACTACTTTCACGGGTTAAATTTTTGATGCATGAAAAGGATTATTCCGATTTTGTACTTTGCACTTGCGGGCCTTCTCGCCGGCTGCGAATTCCAGTCTTTTGAGGATTACGAGATCCCGCCATACGACGGTGATTTCACATGGACAAAAGTTACGAACGACGCACAATGGTGTAACCGCCAGGATCTTGCCGCGGTTGCCTATCAGGATAAATTATGGGTATTGGGCGGATTCAATCCCGGTCAGGTAAAGGGGGATCCCTATCAGGAGGATGTGTGGAACTCTGCCGATGGCAAGGAATGGACCGAGGTTCAGGCCAACGCGCCCTGGAGAGGCCGCCGTGGGCACACCGTCACGGTTTTTAACGATGGAAGCGGCGAGGCGATGTTCCTCATCGGCGGATTCTCAGTTAATGAATCAACCGGTTATCGCCAGTATGAGAATGATGTCTGGAAGTCAACTGACGGAATCAACTGGTCCTGCATCAAGGAGCGGACCGTCCCGGAACTCGACTCCCTTTACGACTGGTATCCCCGGATGAATCACGCGGTGGTGGTTGCCAATCATGGCGGCAAAAAATATCTCTATCTGATCGGAGGAAGTACGATGGTCGAGAGCGGAACCCCGCGCTATTCGACCATTTATTTCAATGATGTATGGCGCTCTACCGATGGAATCACCTGGGAGGACATGCACAGCGAGGATTTTGGCATCCGCGCCGGACACGCTGCCACCGTTGACCCGGCAACCGGAAGGATTTACGTGCAGGGCGGCAACCACGGAATCATTTTCGAAGGCACGGGAAACCAGTCGACCCCGCTGCCCAACTGGACCTGGCTCTGGAGCACCGAAGACGGAACCCACTGGACCGCTGAAAACGATACGGCCAATTTCAGTCAGGGCTACCTCTACCGCACGGAACACCAGATGGCCTTTTACAATAATACGCTCTACGCCTTCTCCGGAGCCACCAACTCAAACCAGCATTTTCATTTTGCCCTGGATGAATTTGTTACGATGTGGAAGCGGGAACCGGAAAACAGCTGGTCGGTGGATTCCAACGGATCCGATACCAACGCCCGCTACTCCTATGGTTTCATCGAGTTTGACCATAAGATCTGGATCCTGGGCGGCGACACCAATGCCAACGGCCCGGCGAATGATGTGTGGTATGCAGCAATCAACTAATGGCACAATCATGAAAAAACTATTCATAACCCTGATATTTCTCCTCTCCGTAAGCACCCTTTGGAGCCAGAAACTGAGTGAACGATTCACGATTCCTGTTGGAACCTGGGATCTGAAACTGGTCAGCTTTGACCACCTCTATCCCAACTACCTGGCTGATCCCCTGGGCGGCCGCTTTGAGGTAAACATCCAGAATATCCAGTACGGCGATATCGACTTTCAGGACGGTATCAATGACGGTGGCGATTATAAGGGCAAGCAGGTAATATTCCCTGGCGTCCGCGTTTCCCTGCTGAAATTCAGTCCGAAGAGCAACCCAAAACTGGGAGTTTCCGTGGATCTCGGCGCCATGATTCCCACTTTTATGCGGGGCGGCAACAACGACCTGATCGGAATCGACGGCATTTATTACTTCGCCATCGCCGCCAAACCTACCGAATGGCTCAGCCTGAAATTCTCAAAACATCACATCTGCACACATGTAGGCGATGAGTTTTCATACGGGGGCGTGTATACCCCGGTCGACTTTGATCCGAATACCACAGCCCTGCCGGTGAGAGACGATTTTATCCTGATGGCCGCCGTTCGCCCCCTGTGGTTTCTGCACAATCCGCAGTGGGATATCCTGCAGGTTTACGGCGACTTCGGATTTTTCCTTCCCGGGGTCGATTTTATGGGAACCCGCTCAAACAAACCGCATTACGAGGGCTACCTGAACTTCCAGGGAGGAGCTGAGATCGAATATTATTTCAAAAACAAATACCTGGGCGGGCTGTACACCGCTGCAAACGTCAGCGCCTATCAGCTTAATGCCTATGCCCCCAACATATCCCTGGTTGGCGGATACCTGTTCCCCCAGGAGCACAACGGCCGCCGGTTCCGCATCGGATTACAATATTATAACGGCCGCAGCCTGAGCAACCAGTTTTATAACCGGCGGGAGAAGTTTGTGGCGTTTACGGTGGGGTTCGACATCTAGTTGCCAGTTGCCGGTTAAGACTGGTTGCCGGTTGCCGGTTACCAGTTGCCGGTTATTCGCCAGAACTGTCATTCCGGCGAAGGCCGGAATCTCCTGATCAGTGCTCGGAGGCTTGGGATCCTGACTTTCGTCAGGATGACAGTTCTGGCCTAACCGGCAACTGGTAACCGGCAACCGGCAACTGGTGTTAACCGGCAACCACTAAAAGCTTTACAGCAGCACATCGCACGTATCTTTCCCCTATCTTTCCCCCCAGAAACCGTAAACTTGATTCCTATGAAACGTACTCTTCTGTTTGCAATGGCTCTTTTCCTGATGGTTATGGCTCCTGTTGCCAATGCCCAGGATAAGAAAGTGATTGATGAGATCATTAAAATTGGTCAGACCGATAACCAGTCGATGCGCCACCTCGACTTTCTCACGAACCGGTTTGGCGGACGGATCCTCGGATCCAATGCGTATGACAATGCTGCGGAATGGGTGGCATCGGAATTTAAGAAATGGGGCATGCAGGTGGAAATGGATTATGCCGGCACGTTGCCCATTGGTTTTAACCGCGGCCCCTGGTTCGGACGGATGCTTTCCGATAACGGCATGACGCTGCACTTCTGCACGCCTAGTTATACCGCAGGAACAAAAGGGATACAGTCCGGACATGTCGTATTGGAACCAAAATCCAAACGCCAGATGGAAGCCATGAAAGGTAAGCTTAAAGGCGCCTGGGTGCTGATTTCCGGAAAAAACAACGGGTGGCCGATTGACTATTCAACCCGCGCAGATGAACGCCGTGCTAAGGTGATAGCCGCCAATGACAGCATAGACCGGGTCAACCAGGAAATCCAGCGTGACAACCGGAGCAAGCCGGCAGCTGAGAGAAAACCGCTTTTGGAACTTAAGGATGAACCTGCCCTGTTTTATAAGGAAATGCGCGAGGCTGGCATTCTGGGAATCATCCAGTCCGCTCCCGTTCCGATCCAGTCCTTGTATGACCGGGCCAATATTGAATCCATGAACTTTGACAATTTGCCCACCGTTCCGGATATCAAGCTTGATGAAAATCAGTTTAAGGTGATCGAGCAGATGTGCAAGGAGCGCCAGCGTTTTGAACTGGAGTTCGATATCCGCAACTGGTTCAGGATGGGCCCGGTGAAATATTACAACGTGATCGGGATCATTCCGGGAACCAAATACCCCGATGAATATGTCCTGATGGGCGGTCACCTCGACTGCTTCGACGTGGCTACCGGCGGTGTTGATGACGGTTCGGGCTTTACCCCGGCCATGGAGGCTGCAAGGCAGATCATGATGGCAGGCGGCAAGCCGAAAAGGACCATCCTGGTTTGCGCATGGGCCGGTGAGGAGTTCGGACTGCTGGGATCGAAAGCCTTTGTGGAAAAGAACATGAAGAAGCTGGACAAATTCTCCAACTATTTCAACCGCGACGGCGGCCCCACTGTGGCCAACAGCCTGCGCGTCCCCGAAGCGATGTATGCTGATTTTGAGAAGGTTTGCGAACCCTTAAACCGCATCAACCCCGATTTTCCGTTTACACTGAGCAAGGCCGAACCCCGTCCGAAGCCAACCAGCGCCGGTGGATCCGACCATGCGTATTTTGCTATCAACGGGGTACCAACCATCAGCTTTGGCACTGCTGACCCAAAAGGCTATGATTTCAACTATGGTGAAATCTGGCATACCGAAAGGGACTTATATAATATGAGCATCCCGGAATATCAGGAACACACTGCCACGGTTCAGGCTGTGGTGATCTACGGGCTGGCTTGCCTGGATCATCTGCTCGACAGGAAGGGGATGTTTTCAGAGGGACAGCGGTAGAACGTTGAGATTCGAACGCAGAGTGTTGAATGCTGAGATTTCAGATTCAGGTTAATCCGGATATGTTTCGGGATCACCTGAATCTAATTTTCAACATTCAACACTCTGTGCTGGAGCCTCAAATTTGAAGTAGAGACGCATATATGCGTCTCTACAGGGTTTCGGCGTACGCCTCCGGTACAAACCGCGGTGTGCACACCGCCAGAAAAACCAGTGATTCCTCACCATCATTGCAAATTCGCTGGGGAACTCCCGGCAGGATGACCACTTCGTCGCCGGGGCCCACCTCATGGGGAAGCAGATCGCCCGTTTCTACAATGCCATTGCCTTCGATGATCAGGTACCTCTCGGTTATTCCTGACAGGGAATGCCAGTGTGTGGTAATGCCGGGCATCACACGGATACGGGCAACCGAAACGACCGGGTCGGCCGGGGTATTGTACAATTCGGTGATGAAACACCCTTCCTCGGAGAAAAATTCTGGTTTCATATGTTCCCCATTTACATTTGTAGGGACGGATATATCCGTCCTTACGATTTATTTTCCGTTCAGTTTGCGGATCAGGTCGGTCTCCTCTGTGCTATAGGGTGTTCCGTCGATGCGGAAGATATCGTGGAACCAGAGCGGCGGCTCGGAACCATCCGGTATCGGGGTGCTCCAGGCATATATGGTATTGGTCTTGCCGCTAACCAGGCCCCAGTTTATTCCTCCCACCCCGCGTTCTTTCAGGAGGGGCAGAATATTCTCAAAGCGGCTTCCGTTCGTGCGGGCCATGTATTCCGTGCAGATCATCGGACGGCCAAACAGTTTCAGGGTATCCAGGGCGGCTGCATGGTCCTTTTCATCGGAATAATTATGATAGGTAAGGATATCGGAATTCTCCGCCTGGAACCTGTTCATCTCACCGTAGTTCCTGTACCACAAACCGACGGACAGGGGCTGCGATGGATTCACCTCTCGCGCCCAGCGGAAAACGCTTTGCAGCAGGGGCATCGATTTCATTCCATATCCTGAATTTCCGGGCTCATTATAGAGATCCCACAGCAGAATGCGCTTGTCATCGGCAAACCGGGTGAGAAGTGCTTTGGTATATTTCTCAAGAACGGTCATCAGGGTGGTATCGGTAAAAAGCAGGTCGCCCGGGTCACGGATCCAACCGGAATTATGAACACCCGGCTTCGGATCGGGCTGCTTGCCGGCAGCATAGGTGGGCAGCCAGCAATCATCAAAAATGACCAGCACCGGCTCGATCTTGTGTTTGGCCGCAATCGCCAAAAATTCATCCACCCTATCAAAGAAACCATCCGGGTCCACCTGCCAGGCCAAATGGTGCAGATAACTCCGGACCGTTGTAAACCCGATCGACTCCGCCCAGCCCAGCTCCCGGTCGATCGTTTGCGGATCAAAGGTTTCCGCCTGCCAGAACTCCAGCTGGTTGATGGCCGAGGAGGGCGTGAAATTTGCCCCGGTCCGCCAGCCCTTTTCATCGGCCCATTTTTGTGCTTTTTCTGCGCTCCATCGCTCACCGGGCTTTACCGGTGCAACCCGGTTATTGCAACCGCTAATCATCACGCTAAATAAAAGTAATCCGGCCAAACCGGAACGAAACAGGTTCATTTTCATCGGGCTAAAGTTTTATCAAGGAGTTTTTCAAATTTGCTTTCCGTCATGATCTCCTGGGTCAGAAATTCTCCGTCCAGAAATACGCAGGCTATACCAAACGGAGCCGCGAGTTTTTGAGCATCGGCATAGGTTTTTAACCTGATCTTTTCGCTGGGAATGCCCCTTTTATCTGCCACACCAATCATAATATCCACATAGTCGGGCACGAACGGACAGATATCGGAATAAAAAAAGGTTAATCCCGATTTTCCCGGAAGCGAACCCAGCCGCGCGGCATCTGTAAATCTTGGATCGGGGGCATCGGCCCTGAACTTTTTCACCATCAGCAGGAATCCATGCCGCGTGGTGTCGCTAACAGTAAAACCCTTCTTTTCCAGATATTTACGGTCAGCCAGGAAGGGAAGTTTTTTCGGGGAGGATACCACGATCAGTCCGTTTTTATCCTGATTATCCTTCTCGCACTCCGCCAGAAGTCTTGCACCCAACCCTTGCCCCTGGTACCTGCCCGATGCCCAGAAGCACTGTATATAGGCATATCCGGGAGCCATCACCGGAGACCAGGCGTACTCTGCCGGCACATAATCAATAAAAACCTTGCCCCGGACATCAATCTTTTTAAAAACGTACCCGTACTGAAGCTGTTCTTCAATCCAGGATTTCTTAACCGCAGCGCGCTGCTGGTTAACCTTGTCATCCCCAATGGCACAGCAAACATGCTCCTGGCCGATGTTCTGGTGCGTGAGCTGAATACTTCTTAAATCAGTGGACATAGAAATTCAGGAAATTTTGTCATTTGTCGCTGTCAAATTGTCTTAACTATCTCATTATAAGCGCAATAATGACAGATATCTGTGTCTGGTATTTTGTTTGTTAAATCTAATCAGAAACTGATTGTTAAACCAAAAATAGGAGGATTAAATTATGTCACTGATGAAACGTTACAACCCGGAATTCCCTTCTATCCCGTCTCTGTTTGACAATCTTTGGTCAAGAGACTGGATGGACTGGACAAACCTGAATTTCTCGAACACCAACACGACGCTGCCAGCGGTTAACGTGATCGAGAAAGATGATGAATTTGCAATTGAGCTGGCTGCTCCCGGCATGAAAAAAGATGACTTCAAAATCAGTCTGGATAGCAATGTCCTGACCATTTCCTCTGAAAGGAAAAATGAAAAGGAAGAGAAGTCTGAAAATTACAGCCGTCGTGAGTTCAGCTATCAATCGTTCCAGCGCTCCTTCACCCTCCCGGTGGGCAGGGTTGAAACCGACAAGGTTGCTGCCAAATACAAGGATGGGATTCTGCACATTCAGATCCCGAAGCGGGAAGAGGCCAAGCCGAAGCCGGCGAGGGAGATAGAGATCGGGTAGACGGTTGCCAGAACTGTCATCCTGACGAAGGTCAGGATCTCTTGCCTCGGAGCATTTTTCAGGAGATCCCGGTTTTCACCGGGATGGCATCAGGGCCCAACCGGCAACTGGTAACCGGCAACCGGCAACTTCTTCAAAACTCTCCCCGCATACACCCCACAAAACTTCCCACCCGCCACCACCGGCACCCCGTTCAGAATGACTTCATCGATTCCGGTGGCGAAGTGGTGGGGATCGAGGTAAGTGGCGGGATCATTCACTTTGGCGGGATCAAATACTACCAGATCAGCCTTATACCCAATCCTGATCAGGCCCCTGTCTTTCAGCCCGAGGGTTTTGGCAGGCAACCCTGTCATTTTATGTATGGCCTGCTCCAGAGTCAGGGTTTTGCCTTCCCTGACATATTTCCGGATGACCCTGGCCTGGCTTCCGTAATTCCGGGGATGCACCCCCTTATCATTCGGATTCACGGCATATCCGTCGGACGAAAACATCACCCATGGCTGGGCCATCTGAAATTTTAGGTTATCCTCCAGCATGGTACTCAATGAGATAATTACATCACTTCCTTCTGAAATTACTAAATCAGCCGCTATATCAAAGGGTGTTTTTGCCTGTTCTCCAGCCAGGTCAATAATCATTTTCCCGACGACTTCCGGATGTTTCGGGGCATTTACAATCGAGAAGTAATTCCATCCCCCTTTGGCTACCCAGTTGGTTTCTCCGATCCGACCAGTTTCAGTCGTGACGCGTAACGCGTGACGCGTGACGGTATCGCGTAGCGCCCGCTGCCAATCGGAGATCGAAGTAAGTTTCAGCTCATCCGGAGCCAGAAGCACCGAAACAAGAGTCGTCGTGGCCGACTTGTCATACGGATACATATCGGCGGTAACGGTCATTCCACCTGCCTGAGCCTCTTCTACCAGATGGATCACTTCCTTCATGGCGGGCCAGTTATTCCGGCCGTTGGCCTTGAGGTGTGCAATGTTCAGGGGCACGCCGGTCTCGCGGGCAATCCGGATGGCCTCGATGGTTGCATCAACCAGGTCATCCTCCTCGCTCCGCAGATGAGTTGCATAGAGTCCGCCGGTTTCTTGCATGACTCTGGCCAGCTCAATGATCTCATCCGTTTGGGCATATTTCTGCGGCACATATTGCAGGCCGGTTGACAAACCCCAGCTGCCGCTTAACAGGGATGCCCTCAGGAGGTCCTTCATCTTCTTCAGCTCATCGGTCGTCGGCCGCCGGTCATCCCTCCCCATCGCCTGTGTGCGGAGCCAGCCGAATCCCGTGAGGGGCAGCGCATTGGTTCCAATTCCCTGCTTCTCAAGGTCGATCTTCCATTTCTCAACATCCCCGTTCCCGTCGCCGCAATTGCCGGTCACTACACTGGTAGTACCCTGCATCAGGTAATTCAGGTTTCCCCGGGTCTCCTTCTGGTCCAGTCCCTCATCACAGTGGGTATGAATATCGATGAATCCCGGTGAAACCACCCGACCGCCGGCATCGATTATCTTCCTGGCTTTCAGGTTGATTCCCGGCTCAATTCGAACGATCCGGTCGCCCTGTATTCCGATATCGGCATTAAACCCTTTACGGCCGCTTCCGTCAACGACTGTTGCATTTTTTATCAGGACATCCAGTTCTGGTTTCGGGAAGATGTTTTTGAAAATGTATCGCTTGATTTCATCGTCCATCTGGCGGCTTCCCGGAGCGCTGGCCGTATAACCGATGAGGTAGGCCCAGCGGGTATCCGGATCAAAATAGATATGGGTATGAAAACCGTTCTGGCCTCCGCTATGGCCGGCAACATGCAGCCCGTAGATATCCTCCAGAAACCAGGTAAGCCCCATTCCATAATGCCTCACATCCTCCGGAACCCCTTCCGGCATCGGGATGGTTTCACGCAGCATCTCCTCCAGGCTCCCCCGTTTCAGCACCCGTCCGGCCTGTTCGGGATCCATCGTACCCACCAGGAAAGAAACATATTTGGCCATATCGGTGAAGGGGGCCATGAGTCCGCCGTTCGATACCGTGATTCCGGTATTCAGGTTGAAAATGGCAGGTTCCAGCGAATCTTTGCCGTTCGACCAGTAGCTCTGGCAAACCCGCGGCAGCAGCTGCGGCGGGGCAAAGTCGTAATAACTCTCGGTCATTCCCAGCGGCCTGAGAACATTTTTGTGCATGTAGTATTCGAAGTCCTCCAGGGTCAGAACCTCAATAATCCTTCCCAGCAGAACAATACCCGGATTGGAATAGCTCCATTTCGATCCCGGCCTGAACTCAGTATTGGTATAGGGAAACATGGCGACCAGCTGATCCCAGCTCTGCGGTTCATGCGGCTGCCAGGCCTGGTCCTTCCAGGGCCAGGTTCCGCCGCGAAGACCCGAGCTGTGGTTCAGCAGGGTTTTGATGGTTATCTCTTCCAGCCAGCCATCCGGATCATATATCTTTCGTAACTCGGGCAGATAGTTAACGGCCGGATCCTCAAGCTTCAGCAGCCCCCGGTCGCGGAGCTGCATGATGGCAATCCCGGTAAACGTCTTGGTTATGGAGGCCCAGTGGTAGATTGAGCCCTCATCCACAGGCTGTTGTTTCCCGATATTCGCCATCCCGAAATAATCCTTCCAAACCAGATCTCCCTCTTTCAGGATGAAAACCGAACTCCCGGGGATGTTGTTTTTTTTCAGCTGTTCCTGATAAAACTTCTGAAAAGCAGGGAAATCCTGACTGATTGCCGAGGCAACTGAGAGGAGCGTAAGAATCAGAGTAAGTTTTGTCTTCATACATCGGACTTAAAACCACAAAATACAAAAAACAAAATCCAAATAAATCCCAATTTTCAATAATCAAAATCCAAACGGAGCTCCGATGGGATTTTGTTGCCTATCTTTATTTTCTTAAAAAAAATCCCTGATGAGCTCTGCAAAATCCCTCCACCCGTTTGTTTTTTTGAGATTTGTTTTTTGTAATTTATTTGGATTTTGTTTTTTGTTTTTTGGGATTTTACTCGCCTTCACCTCCTGCCAACCCTCAACCCCAAAGCCTATGGCTGACCTGATCCTCACAAATGCTTCCATCCTGCCCGATGCCTCCAAACCGGAATTTTTCGAAGCAATGGCGGTTAAGGGAGATACGATCCTGGCAATCGGGCCGGCAAAAGAGATCGGAAAATATCAGGATAAAAACACGGAAGTGATTGACGCAGGCGGCAAACTCGTTTTGCCGGGATTCATTGACAGTCATGTTCATTTTCTCCAGGGCGGACTCAGCCTTTCCAGCGTTTTATTGAAGGATGCGAGGACCCGGGAAGAGTTCATCGGCCGGATACGGGATTTTGCGAAAACACTGAAGCCCGGGGAATGGATTCTGGAGGGGAACTGGGATCATCAGAACTGGGGCGGAGAGCTCCCCTCGAAAGAGTGGATCGATCAGTATACACCTGACAATCCGGTTTTTGTAAGCCGCAGCGACGGACACATGGCCCTGGCCAACAGTGCCGCCCTCAGGGCTGCGGGTCTGGACAGAAAGGTTAAGGACATTGACGGCGGCTCCATTGAACGCAATGGCGCCGGGGAGCTCACCGGCATCTTCCGCGACAATGCGATGGGGCTTGTCAGCCGTCATATTCCTGATTACTCTGATGCGCAATACGACAAGGCGCTTGACGCAGCCATGAAATATGTGGCCTCGAACGGGGTCACCTCCGTGCACCACATGGGAAGCATCGGGGATATCGGTGTTTTCCAGCGGGCGCTTAAGGCCGGCACCCTGATCACGCGCATTTATGCCACGGCCCCGATCCCGGCCTGGAAAGAAATCCAGCAAAAGATGCGGGAAACTTCCGCTGATGACAAATGGCTCAAATGCGGCGGCGCCAAGATTTTTGCGGATGGTTCGCTTGGTTCGCACACCGCCGCCTTTATGGAACCTTATACGGATGATGAAAGCACAACAGGGCTGCTGGTTGATTCCGAGGAAAACATGCTGAAAGATATCCTGACTGCCGATTCCGCCGGGCTGCAGGTCGTGGTCCATGCCATCGGCGACCGGGCCAACCACCTGGTATTGAACTTTTATGAAGAGGCTATCCGGAAGAACGGACCCCGCGACCGACGTTTCCGGATTGAGCATGCCCAGCATCTCCTGCCTGGTGATATACCCCGGTTCAAGGAGCTGGGAGTGATTCCCAGCATGCAGCCCTGGCACCAGATGGACGACGGCCGCTGGGCGGAACGGTCTATAGGCCGGTTCCGGATAAAGACAACCTACTGTTTCCGGTCACTGCTGGATGCCGGCGCGCATCTTGCCTTCGGAAGTGATTGGTATGTAGCTCCGCCGGTCCCCCTGGAAGGGATTTATGCGGCAGCGACCCGTCAAACGCTGGATGGCAGGTATCCCGGCGGCTGGGTTCCGGAAGAAAAAATCGGGGTGGATGAAGCCCTGAAGGCCTACACCATCGGGGCCGCCTATGCCTCCTTTGATGAAAAGCGCAAAGGGACACTGGAACCGGGTAAGCTTGCGGATTTTATTATCCTTGACCAGGATATCACCCGCATACCCCCCGAAGAGATCCGGAATGTGAAGGTGGTGAGGACGGTGGTGGGGGGGAGGACGGTGTTCAGGACGGATGACCGATGACGGATGACGGACGACCGATGACGGACGACCAATGACCGCAGACCGCAGACCGCGGAGGAATGACGGACGTTGTGATAATGAACGTGTGCCCGTAGGGGCGCCCGGTGGGCGCCCGTATGTGGGCGTCCGCAGGACGCCCTTACAGGCACGATATAGCGACATATATGACGATGATATACAGACAGTTACTTTTAGCGCTGGCAGTGGCTTACATAACCAGCCTCCCCGCCTTCTCCCAGCAAATCCCCGCCGGCGTCTCCTATGAAACCTGGGGCCGCATGGAAAAACGCTGGCAATCCTACATGAGCTGGGCAACAGTTGAATTGAAAGATGGAAGTACGGTGTCCGGGCAACTTACCCTGGCAACCGACACTGAGATCACACTTCAGCTGAACAAGGCCATTCCGGTGTTCCCGGCCGATCCATCCGGATTCCGAAAAATCAGGGTTGAGGAGATCAAATCCATCCG
>CAYQFT010000104.1:4478-12494 GCA_964416825.1 uncultured Porphyromonadaceae bacterium | reverse complement strand
ATGCATCCCTGAAGCTGGCGATGAACAACCATAAGATCAATTACCTGCCGGGTTGTGCTGAGCTGGGTGATTTTGATGCAACCTCAACTACCATAGCCTTAACCCCTTGCAATGAACTCGGTAACCTGCCCAAACCGCAGGTTTACAATACGTTTGAGAAATACTATGAATTTTTCAAGGATCGTCGCGACGGAAAGCTCAACTGGGTGA
Organism: uncultured Porphyromonadaceae bacterium; assembly: GCA_964416825.1. Taxonomy (GTDB): domain Bacteria; phylum Bacteroidota; class Bacteroidia; order Bacteroidales; family UBA12481; genus UBA12481. Next base: position 12,284 of record CAYQFT010000104.1, on the reverse strand, counting down.
ACTACACGCCTTATGAGAACCGGCTGATCGGGTCTTTCATTATTCTGGATCAGCCTGAAAGAGCCCATGAACTGATTCAATTCTTCCTCGATGATCAGAGGCCTCAGGGATGGAACCACTGGGCCGAAGTCGTATGGAAGGATGATCGCTTTCCAGGCTTCATCGGTGACATGCCCCATACCTGGGTAGGAAGCGATTTCATTAATGCAATCCGTTCCATGTTTGTGTATGAGAATGAATACGATCAATCCCTGGTTCTGGCTTCGGCCTTATATCAGGATTGGATCGATTCACCGGTGGGAATGTCGGTGGAAAACCTTCCAACCTATTATGGCGAGATCTCATATGCAGTAAAAAAATATCAAAACCGATATGATTTTACGATTACCGGTGAGGTAAAACTGCCGGCTAACGGAATGGAAATCAGAAATTTCAACGGATCTCGGCTGCCCAAGAAAGTTACGGTTAATGGCACGAGTGTCAATGATTTTACTGAAAAGAAGATTAAAATCAAGGTGATTCCGGCCAAAGTGGCAATATTCTATTAACTATCATAATATAAGATACTTATATGAAAGATCAAAGTGCGGTTCACCAAACTAAAGCCAGTGACAGGTTAGGATTTTCTCAGTTGGCCGCTTACGGGGCAGGGGGAATTATTCCGGTTGCTCTTTTCAATGTTGCCGGAATACTTGTGGGGTTGATGGGTAATATTAGCCTGGGACTGAGTGCTTTCTGGCTTGGCGTCATTCTGATTATCCCGCGCTTGTGGGATGCACTTTCGGATCCGATCATAGGACACCTGTCTGATAATACGCGGACCCGCTGGGGTCGCCGACGGCCTTACCTCCTGATCGGGGGCTTGTCGGTTGCGGTCATGTTTGTGGTGATGTGGTGGATACCCAAGGGCGACATGGTCCGGGCCTGGTTTCCTACCGATACCGGTTATCAGTGGTTTCAGCTTTCGTACATCCTGGTTACCCTGCTCCTCTTCTTCACGGCGGTGAATATTTTCGAGATTCCTCATGGAGCCCTGGGGATGGAGATGACCACGGATTATCATGAGCGTACCCGCCTCTTCAGCGCCAAGAGTTTCGTGGGCAATCTCTTCGCCATGAGCACTCCCTGGCTGTTCGCACTTGCCAGCCTTGAAATATTCAAGGGTCCCGGCGGCAATGAAGCGGATGGCATGCGGTATGTTTCTATCATGATTGCCGCCATTCTCATTCCGCTCTCGTTCTGGTGGACCCTTAAATTACGCGAGCCCGGATTTGTGAAAGCGGCCCAGCACGAAAAAACTCCTTTCTGGCAGGACATGAAACGCACCGCCTCCAACAGGAACTTTGTCATGCTCACCCTTACCATCTTCACCCTGGCAATGGGCTTTAACTTTGTACAACTTCTTGGTTCTTATATCCCGATATTTTACGTTTTCGATGGCGATAAAGTGGCAGGAGCCCGGTTACTTGGGATCAACGGATCCATCTGGGCCATTACCGGATTACTGGCAGTTTTTCCGCTAAACTGGATCAGTCCGCGCTTGGGTAAAAGGAGCACCCTGACCATAGCCATATTGCTCATGGTTGCGGCGCAGCTGTCAAAAATCGTTTGCTATAACCCGGCTCATCCCTATCTCATCATTATCCCGACGATGCTGCTATCGGCCGGCATGCTTTTTTTCTTTACCCTGGGCTCCTCCATGGTGGGAGATATTTGCGATGAAGAAGACCTAAATACCGGCTATCGGGCGGAAGGAAGTTTCTATTCCATTTTCTGGTGGTTTATTAAAATGGGAACCGCCTTAGCCAGTTTTGTGGCAGGGGCTCTCATAGTTCTTACCCTGTTCGACCAAAATCAGGTGACAAAAGTTGACAGTATCCAGGGGGACATAAAAGAAATGCGGGCTGAGATCAAGTATTGGCGGGACTACCAGGGACCCGCAGTTGCTGCATCGGAGTGGATTGAAAATGCGCGGACAAAGGCCGGCGACGCACTGGCGGAATCAAAGGAATATCTGAAATATCTCGACAGAGAGGCGGCGAAAAACCAGGACGAGAAGAATCAGTACCTGCCTGACTACGCCACAACAAGGAAAACCATGCTTTCGGATGCAAAGACATCCACCAATAGCAACATCACCGCCTTAGAGCAGCTGCAAATGCAATTGAATCAGGCAGGGCCGCAGATGGAAGCATCCCGAACAGACTCATTGATTAAATCAGTCATTCCCATGACACTTCAGACCCAGTTTGAACAGGCCCGGATGCATGCCTTTGAACTGAAAGCCCATCTGGAAGCAAAATCCGAAAAAAGCACGCGAAGTCAGGAACATTACAGGATTATAACTGAAAACATTACTTCCATCAGCAACACCCTGTCGATGATGAATTCATCAGTGTCGCCCGACCTCCTCGACAAGGAGCTGGAGGCTCTTGAGAAAAGTACCATCCCCCTGACCAAGCAGACGCCATATACATTGCTTATGATGCGGGTGGTTGAAATCGGACTTCCGGTTTTACTGAGCCTTTTTTCAATATTCTTTCTTTTGCGGTATACCCTGACCGAAAAGCGTTCGCATGAAATCAAGGAATTGCTGCTTCAACGAAATGCTGAACCCTTAAAAAGACCGGAATGACATTCAAAATACAGGACGGGAATTTCTGCCTGAATGATCAAAACGTTTTCCTGAATTCGGGTGAGATCCATTATTTCAGAATAAAGCGCGAACTGTGGGATAAGCACCTTGAAGCCGCTCAAGAAGCCGGGTTGACTACTGTCAGCACCTATATACCCTGGGCCTGGCATGAACCCAGCCAGGGAATATTCGATTTTAATGGTACTACTTCTCCGGAACGTGATCTTGAGGGCTGGCTGCGGCTTTGTCAGTTGCATGGGCTTACCTGCATCGTAAAACCGGGTCCCTTTATCCTCGCGGAAACCCGTGGCGCCGGTCTTCCCGACTGGTTCCTGGCCGCATACGGTGAAGGTGCAAAGATGCGGAACCGGCAGGGTGGCATTGTTCCCAGCGACGGAGTGAGCCTGTTCAATGAAGACTATCTGAAATATGTGGGATTGTGGTATGACCAGATCATGCCTTTCATTCACAACCGCGAGATTTCTGAAGGCGGGCCGGTCATCATGATGCAGGTTTGCAATGAGATCGGCGTGTTCTCCTGGCTGGCACACCAGGCCGATTATAACGAAACCATAAGAAACCGGTTCATACAATACCTCAGGATGAAATTCCCCAATTTAGAATCAATAAACAGTCTTTGGGGAACGGATTATCTTCATTTTGAGGATGTTGAGCTTCCTCCGGACGGTAGGGCTCCTTATGCTTCCAGAGGTGATCGTGGACGTGATTATGAGTGGCATTGCTTCTGGAGAATTTACTATGGCGATTATCTGAGGATGCTCACCGTGATGGCCAGGGAGAGAGGAGTAACGGTTCCGGTGTATCATAATCTTCCCGGATGGATTTATGGCAGCGGGTACGAGTTCCCCGTTAACATCACCATGTATGAGGATCTGTATGGTGAGAAAAGTGAGATACTGTTCGGTGTCGACCATATACCGGAATATGTTTCGTACCGGAACATGCACGATGACAGAATCATCAACGACATAACCATGGCCATGCAGGGCGGCAAGCCTCTTTTTGCGGCCGAGTTTCAGAACGGCTCCCGCGAATACCACGTGGTGACGAATCCGCGGGAATTGGAGCTGTTTTACAAAGCCAGCATTGCCAACGGGCTCACCGGATGGAACCATTATATGTTCTCCCAGGGACGGAATCCAAGGCAGCGCGGCTATTCCGGGGATACTTTCTATTGGTTCAACCCCCTTACCCCGGAGGGTGAACGCACCGGCGCCTACCCGCTCGTAGGGCACATGAGCCGGCTGGTTAGAGCGTTTGAAAGCCTGATATTGGAGGCGAAACGAAAAGCCGAGGTTTGCGTGCTCTTCTACCCGCCCTACTATGCCACCGAACTAGAGCGACCCGAAACCGGTGCCAGCGGGCTCCTTTTCAACGCATCCTCCATACGAAGGCCAGCCTATTTCGATGGGTTGCTAAAAGTTCTGCAGGTGCTCAATATCGACTACGATATGGCTGACCTGTGCCGGTCATCGGCCGAAGAACTCAGTCGATACAAGCAGGTGTGGGCTTTCACCACCGATGAGATGAATGGCCGCGATCAACAGGTTATCATCGATTATGCCCGGAACGGCGGCAACTTGGTCATTTTCCCATGTCTGCCCGACCGGGAGATGTCGCAGAAACCCTGCACCCTCCTCCGCGATGCGCTTGATATGGTTCCGGCAGGAATTGAGGTCATCGATTCACCCCTCATTGATATATATGGTCATCAGGATATTAAGTGCGCCAATCCACAGGTTGTTTATTCTGATTCATCCCTTGCCGGAGCGGAAGTTATTGCCCGCACCATCAGGGGAACCGCCTGCGGGTTCGTAAAACCGCTTGGGAAGGGAACGGTTATCCATCTGGGAACCTGGATGGGTTTTGATACCGAAGGCCACAAACCGGTGTATGAGACCATCCTGAATAAATCCGGAGCCAGGCTGCGGCAAGCTTCAGCAACTAATGCCAATATTACAGTGAGAGAGCGTTTTACGAAGGATCAGCAAGCCCTCCTGTTCATAGGGAATTATTACAATGAGAACCATGTCGGGATTGTCAGTTATACGCATCCGCAAACCGGCGAAACTTTAACCATTCCTTACTCACAGGAGGAGATTGTTTTGCCGGCATTGTATGGATTATTAAGTCCGATAAATATGCCGGTTTCTGAGGGATTGAAAATTCTCCACTCCACCTCTGATATTCTGCTTTGTGAGGAGACGGACGGTGAACTTCGGCTTACCCTGATGGGCGACCGCGATCTTGCCGGGGAAATCGTTTTTGAAGGCCCCGCCGCCGGCAGGGTCCTTTCGGCCGAAACAGACGGTAAATCGGCTAAGATCGTTCGTGGACGGGAGCGAATCGTGCTGAATTACAGCCACAAGCACAAAGGGGAGAGCCTTCTTGTCATTAAATTGAGCTAGATGAAACTCGTAAATGCACAGGGCCTTGCCATTGAATTCCTGGAGAACGGGTCCGTCAGGCCTATTGAGGCCGACCCGATCCGGATCAGCCGGAAACCGGCCACTGCCTATTCGGAACCGGGAACCAATATTTACTTGCGGAAAAGGTCAAATCCGATTGAATTCATAGCGCTTACGGGCCCCGGGGCCATAGGCAAGTTTAAGACTACTCCCGATGCCTTCATTGCCGAAGGGAACTGGGCCGGACTGGAGTACACCTGCGTGCTGCAACTCTCGGAAAAAAGTCAGAGCTGGCGATGGAAGGTCAGCGTAACCCGTACTACCGGGGATCCTGTTGAGCTTGATTTAGTTTATCTCCAGGATGTCGGGTTAAAATCGATTTCTGGAGGACTGGTTAACGAGTATTATGTAAGTCAGTATCTTGAGCGGCTTGTGCTTGAAGATGAGCGTTATGGAGCAGTTATATGCTGCCGGCAGAACATGAGGGAACCGGTGGGTCATCCCTGGCTGATGATCGCCTCGGTGAATCCTGCTGCTTCAGGAAGCGTCGACGGAATGCAGTTTTACGGAAAAACATACCGGGAAACCGGAATTCCTGAAGGCCTGCTTGCTGCTTCCCTTGGCGGAAACCTTGCAGGTGAGTCATCTGTGATAGCCCTGCAGGAACAACCGTTTATCCTGGAAGCTGGCTGTCGCCACGAAAGCGCTTTTATCGGCACATATCAGCCGGATCACAGAGCGGCAACTTCTTCCGATGATTTAAAGAGGTTGCCTGCAATATTCGCATAGTTCACCAATCTTTCCCGGCTTAGGGATGAGGCAACCCTCATCTTACCGGAAAGAAATCTGTTCAATACCGCACCGTTCCTGTCGGTTGACGACCTGTCATCCGAAGAACTGAACCGATATTTTGGCGCCGAAAAGCGTCATCGTGAGGAGGTTGATGGGAGCCTTCTGTCTTTCTTCTCCGGTCAGGGAAACCATGTTATGCTTCGCGCCAAGGAGGTCCTTGCCGACCGGCCCCATGCGCACATCATGCAGGCTAATGCGGGTTTTATCCCCGATGAAGGCATCGTATCCACTTCAGCTTTTGCGTTCGGCGTGTTCAATTCGCACCTGTCGCAGGGAAATACCAATTTCTCGGTTCTGCTTTCCGTCTGCACCAGCCAGTTTAATACTACCCGGCAATCGGGCCAGCGCATCTTCATCGAAATAGAGGATCATTGGTATCTGCTGGGTGTTCCTTCATCGTTTGAGATCGGGTTAAACTTCTGTCGATGGATCTATAAGCATGGGGATCGCTGTTTTCAGGTACGCACCTGGACTTCTCCCTCATCTCCCCGCGTCAGCATGGACTTCAGTGTACTCAGCGGCCCGCAGGTCAGGCTGCTGGTTACGCATGATTTTGATAACCTGAATGGATGGACAATGGCTCCCGGAAGCGACCCGGGAGAGTTTGTTGCAATTCCTGGGGCAGGCAGCATGCTTGCCGGGAAATTTCCGAAAGCAAGGTTCAGGATAAAAGTTGATTCAGTTGATTCAGTTTATAAAGTATGCGGTGACGAGGTGCTTTATTCCGATCATACACACCGGAACGGCTCCCTGTTTATCCTGGATGTCAGCCGTACCTCACATTTCTGCATGAGTTTTATTGGTGAGGTTAGTGAGAAAATAGCCGCTTGTCCTATCCTTAACCCCGATGAACAGTGTCTCTCCGATTATATGGATGCCCAGGCATATTGGGGTCACCTGAGCCTCAATCTTTCTCTGGGAAGCGGTCTTGATGATGCCCGGGCGATTGGTGAAATCCTTCCCTGGTTTGGCATGAATGCCATCACGCATTTCCTCACTCCCTACGGACTGGAGCAGTTCAGCGGAGCTGCATGGGGAACGCGCGATGTATCGCAGGGCCCGATAGACCTGCTACTGACGATGGAAAAGTATGCGGAGGCACGACAGGTTCTGCGGATCATCTTTTCAAACCAGAATCCCGATGGAGGATGGCCGCAATGGTGGATGTTCGACAGCTTTTCCGAGATCAGGGCGCAGGATTCCCACGGGGATGTCTGCTACTGGGTCATCATTGCCCTGAGCAATTATATAAAGGTTACGGGCGACCTTACGATCCTTGATGAGGCTATTCCTTATTTTCAGGGGAATGGGAGTTTGAATCCCGATAAAACCCCCGTCAATGAGCATGTAGACAGGCTTATCCGGATGATTATCAACACATTCATCCCTGGAACTGCGTTGGTTCCATTTGGCGGCGGCGACTGGAATGATTCGCTGCAGCCGGTTAGCAGGGAACTGGCAGAGCGGATGATCTCCAGCTGGACCGTTGAGATGAATTACCAGGCCTTCATGCAGTATCAGGCGGTCTGTGAGCTTGCCGGTGATGTTAAAATGGCCGGTGAACTCAAGGAGATTTGTAAAAACATCCGGTCAGATTTCAACAAATACCTGATAAAAGATGGGGTAATAGCAGGGTATGGCCTTGTTGAAGAGAATGGAGAGATTTCGGTGATGCTTCATCCCTCGGACAGACGAACAGGTGTCAGGTACAGCCTGCTGCCGATGGAAAGGGGAATTCTGAGCGGGATATTCACAAAAGATCAGGCTGAACTTCACCAGGGACTCATCGAGATGTACCTGAAAGGGCCTGACGGAGCCCGGCTTATGGACCGGCCGCTCCGGTATCAGGGTGGTATTCAGACCATTTTCCAACGTGCCGAAAGCAGTACT
>CAYQFT010000104.1:3707-4468 GCA_964416825.1 uncultured Porphyromonadaceae bacterium | reverse complement strand
GGCCTAATGTATGTTCACGAGCATATCCGGTATGCAGAATCTCTTGCAAAAACCGGCAAAGCCGACGCATTTGTGAAGGCTTTGAGGCAGGCAATTCCCGTGGGCTACCGCGATATCGTCCCTTGCGGTGATATCCGGCAGTCAAATTGCTATTACAGCAGCTCCGATGTGGCATTTAAAAGCCGCTATGAGGCTGATGATCTTTACGGCCAGATTCAAACAGGCAGCCTTACCTTGAGAGGCGGCTGGCGGGTCTATTCCAGCGGTCCGGGTATCTATGTCAGCCTGATTGTCACACGGTTACTGGGCTTGCGCATTGAATTTGGGAATGTAATCATTGATCCGGTTATCCCGATGAAGATGGACGGTTTAACGGCAACGATTCGTTTCCTGGGCCACCCGCTCACCTTAAAATATGCGGTAAAGGAGGACTGTTGTAGTCCCAAAAAAATCAGGATAAATGGTAAACCAGTCACCTTCACAATTGAAGAAAATCCGTATCGCCAGGGTGGGGCGGTAATTCCGGTAAATGAGTTTATGGTCAGGTTGGAGGACACGGATAATACAGTTGAAGTGGAAATGTAGGAGGGTTGCCGGTTGCCGGTTGCCGGTTGCCAGTTGCCGGTTACCAGTTAAGCATTGGCGTTACTATATAAAAAAAAGTTATATTCTCGAGTAGAAAACTAAGTTCTTGCCTAACCGGCAACCGGCAACCGGCAACCGGTAACCGGCAACCAGCAACCAGCAACTAGAAAACCCTC
>CAYQFT010000104.1:0-3697 GCA_964416825.1 uncultured Porphyromonadaceae bacterium | reverse complement strand
AGGCACTTGTGTCATCGCGGTGTAAACGGTGATCTCTTGAAAGATGCTCCGAGCTATTGGATACTGACTTCAATCAGGATGATAGTTCTGGCATAACCAGCAACCAGTAACCAGCAACCAGCAACTAGAAAACCCTCTTCAAATGCCTTTCCACCAAATTCGTATACACCTGCTCCTCAATCGGAGTGCGGTAATAATCTAGGGCTCCTGTGAACTCTGAACCCATTTCGGCAGCCACCTTATAGGAAATATGAATGAGTTGCCTGAAGTGAGGATTGTAATCCTTGCACGACTGATCATGGATCAGGGTATGAGCAAACCGGGCTGAATTCCAGGTAAGAACATCTTTAACCGGAGGCAGGAAATCCTTATTGATGTGGAGTACGGTGGCGTACGGTCCGGCAAGTTCATCAAACCTTGCAATTCCCTGTGAATAGATCTCCTTCGCGATTCGTAACCCTTCACCTCCACCCCGGGCCAGGCCAATGACCTCTTCGAGCCAGGTGGTGCCGGCAGTCTTGATATGAATGCCAACATTGTGCTTTTTCACCAGTTCACGGATAGCCGGGTAAATGGAGAACTTATCGGACCCTGAATGGATGCTGAGCTTCAGGTTTTCCGGCAGGCCAAACTCATCCGAAGCCCGTTTCAAGATCAAAATATCCTGCTCCAGTTCGCTGGCGAATCCATCAACGTCACCTTCATAATCGACCCCTTTTGGGAAAAGCCCTGTAAATTTCGGAGCAATCGTCTGAACCTCAACCCCAAGATACTTCAACTCCTTAAGAATGAAATAAAGGTCGGTCGGACTTTGTGCAACGGCAACCTCATCCATCGATACCTCCGGAATAAATCCCGCCGGCTTTCTTTCGGAGACATACTCATATAACCTTTTAACCTCGTAAACAGCAGAGAGAAATTGATCACAAAATTCAGTCATGCTCCATCCGCTGTCAGCGGTCATCGGTCTGCGGTCCTTATTCCGGTCAATGAAATCTTTACGAATTAATGGGTCCGCCGGCTTCCCGATCGAATGAGCAACGTCAAGGGTAAAGAAATTGCTGTAATCGAGGAATTTATCTACATTGTTTGATGTAATGTGGTCAGCATCAACATAATAGTTGTTGTCCCAGCCAACACAGGCAACGGCCTCTTCAGCCTCGGCCTTAACCGACGCCTGGGTTGTTCCCACCAGTTCATGTTCCCGGTTCGATTTATTCCAGACCGGCACCACCGGTACTCCCAAACGGTTGATTTCACGGATGGCCATCAGCTGGGCCTTGCCTTCACGGCCGAAGCGATCACCGATGCCGAAGGAGAACTTTTCTAGTAACATGGTAATGCAATTGTAATTAGTAACTGGTTCGCTACGCTCACTAATTGGCTCCCTGCGGTCGCTAAATGGCTCGGCTATCGCCTCGCTAATTGGCGCTGCGCGCTAATTGTCGCCAGAGCCAATTAGCCGACCAAAGGGAGGCCAATTAGTTCGCGTTAGCGAACCAATTAGCGAGGCGATAGCCGAGTCAATTTGCAAGCGCCAGCGAGTCAATTATTTAAAATCAAAATAGTTCAAAGCATTAAAGTAACACACATCCTGCACCACCTGCCCAAGGAACGGTACATCCCCCGGCAGCTCCCCGTTTTCCACATCCCGGCCGATCAGGTTGCACAGGATTCGCCGGAAATATTCATGACGGGGGTAGGAGAGGAAGCTGCGGGAATCTGTGAGCATTCCCACGAACCGGCTTAGTAAGCCCATGTTTGACAGGGTGTTAAGCTGTTTCTCCATGCCATCTTTCTGATCAAGGAACCACCAGCCTGAACCCCACTGCATTTTGCCCGGCACGGATCCATCCTGGAAGTTGCCGGTCATCGTCGCGAAAACTTCGTTATCCCTCGGATTGAGGTTATACAGGATGGTTTTGGCCAGTTTCCCTTCCCGCTCAAGACGGTCAAAAAACCGGGCCATCGGGAGGGCAACCGGTTCATCCCCGATGGAATCGAAACCGGTGTCAGGCCCGAGCAGACTGATCATTCGGGTGTTTGTATTCCGCATCGCCCCGATATGGAACTGCTGGACCCAGCCTTTTTCAGCATCAAGACATGACAGGTCGAACAATATCCGGGCTGCCAGGCCGCTAAGATTTTTCTGGTCCAGCACGGTCCCTCCCTGTCTCAGCGTGCGAAACTCCTCATCAAGCGACGAAAGGCTTCCATACCCGGTGGGGAAGGTATTTAATCCGTGATCAGAAAGCCGGCAGCCATGATCATGGAAATACTTGTGCCGGATACGCAGGGCATCAATCAGGTCGTCGTATCTCTTAATCCGGATGCCGGTAATCTCCGATAGGCTATCCAGATATTTATTCCATGCCTCCATCTGGCCCAATGCAAATGCCAACACCCGATCAGGCCGCCAGGTGGGGAGCACTTTGATACTCCAGCCCGATTCAGCAATCTGGCGGTGCGAATCCAGCGTGTCAAGCGGATCGTCGGTAGTGCACACCACCTCCACATTCATTTTTTCGAGAAGGCGGCGAACCGTGAAGTCGGACGAATTGAGCATGGTGGATGCCCGGTCATATATTTCGTGACCCGTGACGCGTGACAAGGGCTCGGTGATACCAAAGTACCGCCAGAGCTCGAGGTGGGTCCAGTGATAGAGGGGGTTGCGGACTGAATAGGGAACCGTCTCGGCCCATTTGGCGAATTTTTCCTCATCCGTTGTATCCCCGGTAATGAATCTTTCCGGTATGCCGTTCGTCCGCATGGCCCGCCATTTATAATGATCCCCTTTAAGCCATGCCTCAGTCAGGTTTTTAAACTGATGGTCCGCTGCAATCAGCGCCGGATCCAAGTGACAGTGATAGTCTATGACCGGCATCTGCACCGCATAATCATGGTACAACCGCTCGGCGGTAGCGGTGGTAAGCAGAAAGTTTTCGTCAAGAAAGGTTTTCATGGTGTTACAAATGTCTCCGGGGTTTTATTGGCACATTGACACATTATCAAATTGGCACATTTCACTGCTCATAGGCTATACGGGTCATACACTGTATGTCGTGCTGGCAGTATCCCCGCCTCTCCCGGTCCAGTTGGTATGAAAAAATTCTCCCCGCGGGCGGTCAATTCGCTCATAGGTGTGGGCGCCGAAATAGTCGCGCTGGGCCTGTAAGAGGTTTGCCGGTGAATTTGCGCAGGTATATCCGTCGAAAAAGGTGAGTCCGGCTGCCATTGACGGAACTGCAACGCCATTTATTATGGCTTCTGATACGATTTTGCGCCATGAGCCCTGTGCCTTTACCATTTCATTCTTGAAATAGGGATCCAGCAGCAGGTTTTCCAGGCCGGGATTCCGGTCGAACGCCTCCTTGATTTTCCCAAGAAAGGCCGACCGTATGATACAGCCTCCGCGCCACATCTGGGCGATCCCGCCATAGTTAAGTTCCCATCCGTATTCTTTGGCAGCAGCCTGCATCAGCATATACCCCTGGGCGTACGAGATGATTTTCGAGGCGTACAGGGCCTGGCGAAGATGTTCAAGGACCGACGACCGATGACCGATGACCGATGAAAGACCTTCTCCGTCCGTCATCCGTCGTCCGTCGTCCGTCGTCCGTCGTCCGTCGTCCGTCGTCTTCCGTTCGTCGTCCGTCGTCTGTCGTCCGTCGTCCGTCGTCTTCCGTTTGTCGTCCGT
>CAYQFT010000103.1:0-12676 GCA_964416825.1 uncultured Porphyromonadaceae bacterium | reverse complement strand
AATTACCTATTTCGAAGGTTTGCCGCAGATTTCAAGAATCGTTCATACCCTTGAAGAGGTTGGCCTGGGTTACATTACACTGGGGCAATCCTCCACCACCCTTTCAGGCGGCGAATCGCAGCGTGTGAAGCTTGCCAACGAGCTTGCCAAGAAGGATACCGGTCGTACGCTGTACATTCTTGATGAGCCTACAACGGGTCTTCATTTCGAGGATATCCGGGTTTTGCTGGGTGTTTTGAACCGCCTGGTTGACAAAGGCAACACGGTTATCGTGATTGAGCATAACATGGAGGTGATCAAGGTTGCGGATTACATCATAGACCTGGGCCCTGAAGGCGGGAATGCAGGGGGAATGATTGTTGCCTCGGGTACTCCGGAAGAGGTGATCCTGAGCAGGGATTCCTATACGGCTAAATATCTGAAAGAAGCCTTACTTTTGAAAAACAAATCCAAATAGAACATCATGAATCAGGATGATATGATCCGGGATGCTTTCAAGCACAAATCCTGGAATGAGATTAAGGTTGAGAATTCCTGGCAGATCTTTAAGGTGATGGCGGAATTTGTGTACGGCTTTGAGAAGCTGGCGAGAATAGGGCCAAGCGTTGCCGTATTCGGGTCGGCCCGTACAAAGCCTGATAATCAATACTATATCATTGCAGAAGAGATCGGATACCGGCTTACCCAGCTGGGCTATGGGGTTATCACGGGTGGTGGCCCTGGGATTATGGAAGCCGCCAATGCCGGGGCCCAGCGGGGAAAGGGAAAATCGATCGGGATCAACATTGACCTTCCGTTTGAGCAGCGGCCCAATGCCTTTATCGATCCTGACAAACTTATCAACTTCGACTATTTCTTTGTCAGGAAGACCATGTTCATGCGCTATTCGCAGGGCTTCATCGTTCTGCCTGGCGGATTTGGGACTTTCGACGAACTTTTTGAAGCGCTTACGCTCATCCAGACCGGTAAGATCGGCAAGTTCCCGATCGTCATGGTTGGCAAGAAATACTGGGCCGGCCTTCTAAAGTGGATCAAGGAGACGATGCATGCGCAGGAGCATAACGTTGCTATCACGGACTTCGATCTGTTTCAGCTGGTTGATACGGCAGAAGAGGCCGTAAAGGTTATCGATGATTTCTATGGGGAGTTCCTGCTGAGTCCGAACTTCTAGAAAATGGCCTCCCTGCGGTCGGCTAATTGGCTCCCTGCGGTCGCTAATTGGTTCGCTGCGCTCACTAATTGGCACTAGCCCAATTAGCGCGTAGCGCCAATTAGCGAGGCGTAAGCCGAGTCAATTAGCCGACCGCAGGGAGGCCACTTAGCGACCGCAGGGAGTCAATTATAAATTCCATTTTAGCATTGAGCGTCCACTCCCCCTCCAACCACGTGATCCGAATGCCACGTCGTTCCATCCCCCGGAACCAGGTCATCTGGCGCTTGGCGAATTGATGGATGGCGGTGTTGAGTTGGGAGAACATCTCCTCATAGGTGAGCCGGCCGAGGCAGTAAAGTGTAAGGTATTTATATTCAAGGCCGTAGTACATAAGGGAGTCGGGAGAGACATGAGTCAGGAGTTGTTTGACTTCGTCGATCATCCCTGAGTCGAGGCGTTGCTTCAGTCTTTGGGTGATCCGCTTGCGACGCTCGTCAACATCGTACCGGACACCAAAAACCCTGAATTTTAATTTACTCTGATTTTCGGTTTCCGGATGGGTTTGATTATACCGGGCTATCTCCAGCGCCCGGATCAGCCGGCTGCGATCCTCAATATCGGTTTTGTTATGCAGCGGGACCATTGATCCGAGTTCCCGGCTCAGCTCGGCATCCGGTCTGGATTCGCAGGATTGCCTGAATTTCTCATCGACGGGCACACTTTTCAGGTGAAAATCACGAAGCACTGATTCCACGTACATACCGGTTCCTCCGCAAAGGACCGGCAGTTTCCGGCGTTGCAAAATATCGGAATAAACCCTTCTGAAATCCTCCTGAAAATCAAACAGGGAATAGCGTTCTCCGGCATCCCTGATGTCCATAAGGTGGGATGGAACCAACTCACCGTCAACCATATAATCGCCGTAATCCTTGCCGGTTCCCAGGTCCATCCCCCTGTAAATCTGGCGTGAATCGGCGCATATCACTTCCCCGCCAAGGGCATGAGCAACCGCAGCCGCAAGGGCTGTTTTGCCTCCTGCCGTGTGGCCCACAATGGCGAGCAGATCTATATCAGGCTTAATTCGGGTTCCCATCAGGAATAAAAATAGTACTTTTGCCCGCATTGTGAAACAGACAGCCAATAAGATACAGATTGCGAACAAGCAGGTTTTCAGGGAATTTGAGATCCTTGATAAATACATTGCCGGCATTGTCCTTACCGGGACCGAAATAAAATCGATCCGGCAGGGGAAGGTTAGCCTGTCTGATTCCTGGTGCTTTTTTGAGAAGGGAGAATTGTATGCCAAGGGAATCCAGATTGCAGCCTACGATCTGGGATCATACAATACCCATGTACCCACGCGCGACCGCAAGCTGCTCCTGAACCATTCTGAGTTGTTGAAACTTGAGAGAAAGGTTAAGGAACGAGGGTTTTCAATCGTCACGATCAAGCTGTTCCTCAACGAACGTGGCCTGGCCAAGCTGGAAATCGGATTGGCCCGCGGAAAGGCCATCCATGACAAGCGCGAGGACCTGAAGAAGAAGGATACCGGCAGGGAGATGGCAAGGGCGATGAAAAAATAGTAGGGGCGCGTTGCGCGCGCCCGTGTTGGCATAGCCGGAAGGGGGCTGTAAGGGCGCGTTGCGCGCGCCCGTGTTGGCATAGCCGGAAGGGGCACAAGGGCATAGGGGCACTGGTAAGGCCAGAACTGTCATTCCGGCGAAAGCCGGAATCTCCTGACAAAAGCTTTGAGGCAAGGGATCCCGACTTGCGTCGGGATGACAGCGTCTTTCGCATCACGCTTCACGCGTCACGAATTATAACTACACCGGCAGTGTTACCGTAACGGCGGTACCTTTTCCGGGTTCGCTGATAATTTTAATGTTTCCTTTGAGCAGATCGCAGAGTTGCTTGACCACGAGCAGTGAGAGGCCGCGCGACTTGATCTTTTTTCCATTGAGCACATCGGCTGGAGGAAAGAGATCGAAAAGGCCTTCGATAGTGGCCTGCGACATGCCGCATCCGGTGTCGATGATGCGGAAGGAGATGGTCTTTTTGGTCGGTGCTCCGACTTCCAATATAATCCGGCCGGTTGCGGTAAATTTAAGGCTGTTCTCCAAAAGGATTTTCACAATCTGATAAACACGGTTCCGATCAGATCTGAATTCTGCCGGAACCTCGGGGCTGATTGTATAAATTGTTTGTATAGCTCCTTTGTCGTAAAGACCTTTCATCTCATCCAATTCCGATGTCAGTTCTTCGAGGAGATCGGCAAGGATCACCCGCTGGTCATAAATAACCAGGTTGCCGGTTTCCATTTTGGCAAGATCGATAAGGTTTGACATCAGATCGAGCAATTTCCGGGAACTTCTCGCCACCATCTTGCTGTAAAGCCGCTGTTCAGCCTTGGTAACCGGCTGTTCTTTAAGCAGATCTGCAAATCCGATAATAGAGTTCAGTGGTGTACGGATATCATGCGATAATCCAGACAGGTAGGATGGGAATAGTTCATTCTTCTCCTTCAGTTCTTTCACCCTCTTTTCGAGTTCCCCGATTTCGTCAATCATGCAGAAATTGTTTTCCTGATAAAATTACTGGACAAATCACAGGAAGACGGGTTATCAGGTAACTTTTTGACCAAACGCGCTAATAAACGTGGCAAGCCATGGTTTCCGATACTCACGAATTGATGCTACTTTTAGCAGCAAAAGTAATTTCAGATGTCAGAGATCAACCGGGAAATCATTCATACCTATTTCGAAAACCTCGCCGGGAAGCGTGATCGTTGGATAAAGCACAACCGTTTTTATCACAGGACATTAGTCAAGCATTACTCATTGATTATTCCCGAAGGATCCAAGGTCATTGAGCTCGGTTGCGGAACCGGCGACCTGCTCAATGCGGTAAAACCTTCTGTGGGCGTTGGCATTGATTTCTCAGGAAACATGATTGCAAAGGCCAAAGAGAAGCATCCCCACCTGGCTTTTTATACCGCGGATGCTTCTGACTTTCGCACCGAAATCAAATTCGACTATGTCATTATGAGCGACCTGCTCAGTTCGCTCTGGGACATTCAGCAGGTCGTCCGCAACCTTTCCAGCTTCATTCATCCCAGAACCAAGATTATCATCTCCTCCTATAATTATCTCTGGGAGCCGGTTCTCAGGCTTGGGGAATTCCTGCACCTGAAAGCCAGGCAGCCCCTGCAAAGCTGGCTGACCATCAAGGATATCCAGGGGCTCCTGGAGCTCGAAGGATTTGAGGTCGTAAAGGTTGACCGCAAGCTTTGGATCCCCAAATACATTCCGGTTTTAAACCTGATATTTAACTCGTTTCTGGCCAACTTGCCCGGATTAAACTCGCTTTGCCTTGTTAACCTTATTACGGCACGGCCCGTCACCCGGCCCGATCAGGATTTTTCGGTCAGCGTAGTGGTTCCTGCCCGCAACGAGATGGGCAATATTGAGAATGCCGTGCTGCGAACCCCTTTATTCGGCTCGCATCAGGAGTTCATATTCATTGAGGGGCACTCGGCCGACCAGACCTACGAAGAGATGCTCCGGGTTCAGGTGGCCTATCCCGACAGAAATATACGGGTCATGAAGCAGACGGGGCGGGGGAAAGGCAACGCCGTTCGGGAAGCCTTTGAAGCTTCATCGGGAGAAATTTTAATGATTCTGGATGCCGACCTGACCACCCCGCCGGAAGATATGCCTAAATTTTACCAGGCGCTCGCCTCGAACCGTGGTGAGTTTATCAACGGATGCCGTTTGGTCTATCCCATGGAAAAAGAAGCCATGCGATTCCTTAATTATCTGGCTAACAAGTTTTTCGGCTGGTTCTTCAGCTATCTGCTTGGGCAGAGGATGAAAGACACCCTCTGCGGCACTAAGGTGCTTTTCAAGCAGGATTACGAACTGATCAAAGCCAACCGGAAGTTTTTCGGTGAATTTGACCCGTTTGGCGACTTCGACCTGCTTTTTGGTGCAGCCAAGCTCAACCTGAAAATCACCGAAGTCATTGTGCGGTATCGCGACCGGGAATATGGGTCCACGCAGATCAGCCGTTTCCGGCACGGGATGCTGCTGATCAGGATGAGCTTGTTTGCGGCGAGGAAGATTAAGTTTAGGGCTTGAGGAATAGTTGGGAGTCGGGAGTCGGGAGTCGGGAGTATGGAGACGGGAGTATGGAGACGGGAGTCAGGAGTCGGGAGTCGGGAGTCGGGAGTCGGGAGTCGGGAGTTGGGAGTTAGGTGATATTTGAGGATTCGGGGATTGATCAACTTTTTGGGATTATCATATTGTTTTTTATGAAAATGGATGAGTTGAATAAATATGTTCCAACTGTCAAACCAACAGTTGACAGTTCTGCGATTCCCAATTCGAGTCTCCCGACTCCAGAGTCCCGACTCCAGACTACCGAATACAGTCTCGCGACTCCAGTCTCCCGACTCCAGACTCCCGACTCCAGACTCCTGTCCCTCCTCTCCGGTTTGCCGCCATTACTCATCCCCATCCTCTTCCTCGCCTGGAGCCTCTACCTCAACCACCTCGCGGGGCCGTTTTACCAGAACCGGTCGGATCCGGAGTACCCGTATCTGCTGAACGGACTTAATTGCGCGACTCTGGATTTCAGCCGGATCGGGCATACGGATCATCCGGGAACGCCGTTCCAGGTTTTGACCGGTGTGTTTATCAGGATAACTCACACCCTTGCCGGGCAGGGCCCGATTGCGGAAGATGTTTTCAGCCGGCCGGAAGTGTATCTGTCGTGGTCCTCGTTTTTCCTTTCCCTCCTCACATTTTTTGCCCTCTGTTGGTTAGGGCGTATCGCGATTCGAAACGGAAGAGACCTTAACGGAGCCCTGGTCATGCAATCCTCCGTGCTGCTCAGTTCAGTGCTGATTGATTTTCCCATGCGCTACAATCCCGATCGCATTCTTGTGGTTTATACACTGATATTCATCGGGTTGATGTATAAATTTCTTTACGCAAAAACCCTATCGGAAAGAACTTTTATAATCAGTTCCGGTGTACTTATGGGCATCGGGTTTGCCACCAAGTTCAATTTTCTTCCGCTGGTAGTGCTACCGGTAATCCTGGTGCCGAAATTCCGCCGGTGGATCCAGTACGGGCTCACCTTCCTGGTAACCGGCTTCATCTGCATCCTTCCCATAATCAATAAGTTCTCTGAATTCCGCCGGTTCATCGGAGGGGTTGCCACACACGACGGACTCTACGGTCAGGGTACCGAACAGATGATTAACTGGCACAGCTTTTTTAACAATATCGGGCTGATTTTCAAGTATAACATAGTTTTTGGAGTTATCCTGATATTTTCAGTTGTCATCGGAATATACCTGTTGGTCAGCACAATACGCAGAAAGACGCACCTCAGGGAGCTTCTTTTTCTGGCAGGATTCTGGGTTGCAGCGCTGGCCGGGTTTCTGATGGTGGCCAAGCATTTCAAGAATTACTATTTTGGCCCGGTGCTGGCCCTTGCAGGCTTTGCGTTTCTGGTTCAGCACAGGATTATTTCACGCCTGAGCAAGTCGGAAAAGCCATCGGGCCCGGAGCCATTCTCCGTGAGGGTATTACTCTCCCTCCTCGTTGTCGTTCTGGTCACCGCATTTCCGCTTTTCAAGGATTACAAGGCCCGTAAGGCTCAGATCAGCCAGAATCAGATGACCGTGGATTTCATGCGAAAAACGATCGGCCGGGATGACATCCTCCTGGTTGAACCCACCTGGATGGCCGGCCCGATGATTGAGAATGCCCTGGTTTATGGGATCAGTTATGTAGCGCACCGTGAGCAGTATTACCAGGAGCTCAGCACATTGTACCCCAACGTAGTGACCTGGGAAGGCCGGAACCAGCCGTTCAGGCTTTTCCGGACGGTACCGGCCGATCCTGAAGCCTTACTCCGCAGCGGTAAGGTCATGTACCTGTTCACCTCACCCGGCAGGTATCCGGAGGAGTTCCTGGCGACTCTGGATTCATTAGCCGGACACTATGCGATTGCACTGAGCCGCGACACCCTTTTTACCAACTCCTTCAATCAGGACAGGATCATCAGCTTCCGGCACCACGACTCATGGAAAACCCTTGACAACCTGCAGAATACATCACCAGGCGAGACTGTGCTGGACGCGGGAACTCGCAATTCATCGGAATTGATTTTTTCTGATGTCCGGACCGGCGACTATTTTGAAGCAACCGTCAGGATCAGAACAGAAGATCCCGATCCAACCCAGATCATTCTCCGTTCCCAGGATCCCGCCGCCGATGGGGTATTCTTCTCAGATTCACATACCCTGTACGATATCGGGGATAACTGGAAACTGCTGCGGCTGCGCGCCCGGATCTCGCAGCTGCCGGCTGGCGGAAAAATGATCTGCCATGTATACTTCCCGGGCAAATCGAAGATAGAAATAGATACATTCCGATGTTCCCGGTACGGAATCCGGGACACACCGGGTCAATAATCAGAATAAAATGAAATTAAAAGGAATCCTTTCATTGGCAGCCCTGTGCGCCATCTTTCTCTCTCTCCAGGGTCAGGAAAAACCCGGTAAAGTGATCTGGCAGGTCGGCAAGCCTGATAAATCGTGCAATGAGTTTGCCAAGGCTCCGGCGCAATATCGCGATATCAGGACCGATGGCTTTTTCATCGTCGGAAAATCGGACCCGGCAACCGACTGGCCGTACGCGCAGCCCGGACCAATGGATTCCTGGGCAGGTACGCGGCCGCACAGCTACAGCATTCTGTTTGGGATCAAGGGAATGCAACCAGGGGATTCCTGCAAGCTTGGGCTTGATTTTACCGATATCCACGGTTCCATGCCGCCGGTACTGGAGGTCAGGATCAACAGTTTTTTGCATACGAACAAACTCCCGGCCGGGGGCGGAGATGCCTCGATCAATGGCGACATTACCAAGAGCAAACCGTTTGGGTTCGAACTGACGTTCCCGGCAAATGTGCTGAAGGAAGGCATGAATGAGGTTGTGATTACATCCACGGAGGGAAGCTGGTTCCTGTATGATGCTGTTCAGCTTTCCGGACCGGCGAATATTAAAACGACAGCCGTAAAGGACTTTCTGATGATCACCCGTTCCGAGGCTGGGAATGCCCTCACCGGTACGGAAGGAAACTATAAACGGGAGGTATTTCTTACCGTGGTTAATGGCGGTGACTCGTTCTCCGGCGACCTTACGATCAACACCTTATCGGTAAAAAAAGTTACCATAGGACCCGGCCGCCAGGAATTTACGGTATCCGTGCCGGAGGTTGAGCGCGAGGGTTCGGTTTCAGCAGGTTTGATGAAGAATGGAAAAATCATTGCCTCATCTGTTGTGCCAATGAAACCAGTAAAGCAACTCATGGTCTACATTCTGCCTCACTCCCACACCGATATCGGGTATACGGAAATACAGACTGCCATTGAAGACAAGCAGGTGAACAATTTGGTTCAGGGGATCGAATATGCTAAAAAGACAGCTGGTTATCCTGAAGGAGCGCGGTTTGTCTGGAACGTGGAAGTTGCGTGGGCAGCTGACCTCTATCTCAACCGGCTTGGGAGCCAGGCTCGTGAAGACCTGCTCGAAGCCATGCGCAAAGGCCAGGTTTCGATGAACGGAATGTATCTGAATGAGCTTACCGGTTTATGCCGGCCGGAAGAATTGCTTCGTTTATTCCGATATTCCACGGAGCTGGGGAAAATCACCGGCCAGAAGGTGGATGCGGCGATGATCAGCGATGTTCCCGGATATACCTGGGGAACGGTCACAGCCATGGCCCAGGCCGGAATCCGGTATTTTTCCGTGGCTCCGAACTTCTTCGACAGAATCGGCGATATCCTTGTTAAGTGGGAGAACAAGCCTTTCTATTGGGAATCGCCATCGGGACAGGAAAAAGTGCTGGTATGGATACCGCTCAAGGGGTATGCGATGTCGCATATCGTGGGAAAGCTAAGTCCCGCCTGGGTTGGAGATTATACCGGACAGCTCGAGAAAATGGGCTATCCCTATGATATAGCGCACATCCGCTGGAGCGGTCACGGCGACAATGCTGTTCCGGATCCCGCGATTTGCGAGTTTGTGAAAGAGTGGAATACGAAATATGCCTGGCCGAAATTCAGGATATCCTCCACATCAGAAGCTTTTGGTGCCTTTGAAAAGAAATATGGTGGCCAGATTCCTACGGTTAAGGGAGACTGGACTCCCTATTGGGAGGACGGAGCGGGTTCTTCCGCGCTTGAAACCGGCATGAACCGGAATACAGCCGACAAGCTCAGTCAGGCCGAGGTTCTTTGGGCGCTGCAGAGCCCGGCCACCTATCCGGTGGCACGGTTTGAGGAGGCATGGAAGAAGGTTCTGCTCTATTCGGAGCACACCTGGGGAGCCTGGTGCAGCATCACCGATCCGGAGAACAAGATGACCGTGGAGCAGTGGGGGATAAAGAAGGGGTATGCGGATGAGGCGGCGAGGCTGACTGAAGAACTATTCCGGGAGTCAGGAGTCGGGAGTCGGGAGTCAGGAAAGACAGGGAGATTTGAGCTAGTGAATACCAGTAGCTGGAAGCGGGGGGAGATGGTGTTTTTGAGTGCGGAGCAGAGCAAGGCAGGGGATGTGGTGAAAAAAGTGAGTGGTGATGTGGTGAACAGTCAGCGGTTGAGCAGCGGGGAGCTGGCGGTTCTGGGGCTTGCTGTTGAACCGTTTTCATCGGCTTCCTTTACGGTAGAAAAAGGAGTGGCTAAACCTGCAGGATCGGTGGTAATCTCGAAGAATACCATTAGTAACAATCTGATTGAATGCGAGATCGGTACTGAACACGGAGACATTATCCGGCTCATTGATAAACGGAATGGCAAAAACCTGGCGGATGGTTCCGGTGGCGAGGGATTGAACCGATACCTCTTTTTTGAAGGAAACGACCTGGCCGGGCTTCAGACCAACGGATCGGTAAACATCCGGATTCTGGAGAATGGCCCCCTGGTTGGTGCACTGGAAATCACTTCCATGGCGCCCGGCTGCAAAGGCCTGGCTACCCAGGTTTGGCTTGCACATGATGCTGATTATCTTATCATTATAAACACCGTTGATAAAAAGCGGGAACCCATGCCGGAGAAAATCGGTGACTGGTTCCTGGCGCAGAATAAAAATAAAGAGAGTCTGAATTTCGGATTTCCTTTTGCAGTTCCCGGGGGCACCATGCGGCTCGATATTCCACTGGGTCAGATGATTCCGTGGATCGACCAGATTCCCAGTGCCTGTAAGAACTGGTATACTGTAGGCAGATGGGCCGATGATTCCAACGACCGCTTCGGGGTGACCTGGGTTACGCTGGATGCACCGCTGCTGCAGGTGGGTGAATTATCGGCCCGGCTGGTCGGGTCACAGAGCAACCCAGAGGTATGGCGGAAAACCGTAGAACCCACGCAGAAATTCTATTCCTGGGCGATGAACAACCATTGGGGAACCAATTACCGCCAGTATCAGGAGGGGCCTGTGACATTCCGCTATATCCTGAGACCGCACAGCGGATTCGATGCAGCAGAGGCAACCCGTTTTGCCACCGGATTCAGTCAGCCCCTGTTGGTCAGGCCTGCCGGTGAAACCTTAATTGCGGCACCATTTACACTGACCAGCAAATCGGTAACGGTAATTGCCTGCAAGCCGGCGGATGACGGGAACGGGATGGTATTGACGCTGTATAATCCAACGCTGAAGCCCGATTCATTCACCTTGTCGACCGTTAACGGAAGTAAAATCTACCGCTGCGATTCCGGTGAGAACCGGCAGGTAGAAATTCCGGCAACCGTTGAGATGGCCGGTCAGGCCGTGATGTCTGTCAGGTTTTAGAGGTCCGTTGGCATATCGAATTCCAGATCGGGGTAATTCCGCAGAAAAGGAGTGATGATTGAGAGGATGGCGGCTACCCCGCCCTTCTCATTCGATTCCACATTGAGCGGCATTACCGGATCGTGGAGTGACATCCGCAACAGGAGCCAGCCGTTGCCGCCGGACTCATTACAGGAAATCCTGATGCCCTCATAATTTTCCGCAACCAGGCCCCAGCCCGCGATCTGTCGTACAAAATCCGGAAGGTCGCCGATCACCTGCTGACCCACTTTTTTAAAATCAGGATTTTTTATCCTGATTCTCAGCTCTGTACTTTCAGCCGGCATGGCAAGGTTTTCCGTCAGGGTATCCAGCGTCTTCCCCACCCTTCTCAGTTTAGCCGACTTGACCAGAATTTTGGTCATCAGGTAGGCGCCGTCGTCGAGAAAATGATTCTCTTTCAGGGCAGCATGGCCGCTGGTTTCAATGGCCAGCCAGGTATCCCGTCCCTCGCCGTTGAGCCGTATCGCCTCATTGATCACATTCTTGTAACCACGTTTAAACCGGAGATGAATGCCCTGTAAATCTTTTGTAATGAAATCGGTAAGGCCATCTGATGTGATGGAATCCGTTACAATGGTTGTCCCCGGGTGCTCCTCCAGAACAATGGCGGAAATCAGTGCCACCAGCCGGTTCCGGTTGATGATCCTGCCCTCCCTGTCCACTGCAGCCGCCCGGTCCACATCCGTATCGAAAATAATTCCGATATCAGCCTGGTTTTCAAGGACAGCTTTCTGAACCGACAACATGGCCTGATGGTCCTCCGGATTGGGCACGTGGTTCGGGAAATGCCCGTCGGGGTCAAGGAACTGGCTTCCAGTGGTATCTGCGCCGAGAGGTTTGAGCACCTGTCCGGCAAAAAAGCCACCGGAACCGTTTCCGGCATCCACCACAATTTTAAAAGAACGCAAAGGAGTGTCGTAGTGTTCCGGATCATTGACCGCCTTCCGGATGGTTTGAACCAGGAAGCCCGAGTAATCGGAAATAAGGTCATGGGATCTGACCGAACCGGGAATCATTACCGGCTCCGGGTTGATCACGGCCGCCATTTCGAGGATCGCCCTGATATCGGGTTTATCGAGTCCTCCGGCGCGGGTAAAGAATTTGATTCCGTTGCGGTTGGATGGCAGGTGGCTGGCTGTCAGCATTACGGCACCATCCGATCGTGTGCTTTCAAACAGGGTTGACATGAACATGGCCGGTGTTGAGGCCAGCCCGCAATCGATGGCGCTGGCGCCGGAACTGATGATCCCGTCGATGAAAGCATTCATGAGTACCGGACCCGAGAGCCGGGAATCCCGGCCAACCGACACTTTCAGCTGCGATGGATCGCACTGCAGGCGATCACGGAGCCAGGCAATAAACGCTCCTGCAATACGGGTGACGGCTTCGGGAGTGAGGGATATCGGCTCACCCGGAACTTCGCCGGTGGCGACGCCGCGGATATCGGAGCCGTTCTGAAGGGACAGGGGGGTGGGGCAAAAAGCCCCGGGCTGAAGCCCGGGGTTACTAATGTCTATCGAAGACGATTTTCTAATCATTCTAAAGTTGTCTTTAAATGCTGATTATCTGAGACATATAGTATTCACTTGTGCCATTCACTAAGGAAGAAGGTTACTCATCA
>CAYQFT010000102.1:1501-12937 GCA_964416825.1 uncultured Porphyromonadaceae bacterium | reverse complement strand
TGTGCCCTTGTGCCCTTGTGCCCTTGTGCCCTTGTGCCCCTGTGCCCTTGTGCCCTTAATACGCGAACATCGGCAGACCCCCCATCATCCCGTTCACCTCTTTCCGGGTTTTCAGGATCAGCTCTTCATTGGTAATATCCGTAATAACCGCATCGATCATTTCCACGATCCGGCCCATATGCTCTTCTTTCAGGCCCCGTGTCGTGATGGCCTGGGTTCCTACACGCAGTCCGGAGGTCTGGAAAGGCGATCGGGAATCGAACGGAACCATGTTTTTGTTTACCGTAATATCGGCCCGAACCAGGGTATTCTCAACCAGCTTGCCGGTTATTTCCGGGACCTTGGTTCTCAGGTCGATCAGCATGCTGTGGTTATCGGTACCCCCGGAAATAACTTTATAACCGAGTTTCATGAAGGCTTCTGCCATCACGGAGGCATTTTTCTTAACCTGCTGTTGATAAACCTTGAATTCCGGTGCCAGCGCTTCACCGAAAGCGACTGCTTTTGAAGCGATCACGTGCTCGAGCGGTCCGCCCTGAACTCCGGGAAAAACAGCTGAATCGATGAGGGAGGACATTTTACGTATTTCCCCTTTTTTTGTTGCAATTCCCCACGGATTGTCGAAATCCTTGCCTAGAAGAATGATCCCACCGCGCGGTCCTCGCAGGGTTTTATGGGTTGTGGAGGTAACAATGTGTGCGTGTTTAAGAGGATTATCCAGCAGTCCGGCGGCAATAAGCCCTGCCGGATGGGCCATGTCGATCATCAGGATAGCCCCGATACGGTCGGCGATTGCGCGCATCCTCTTGTAATCCCACTCGCGGGAGTACGCAGAGGCTCCTCCAACAATCATTTTTGGTTTTTCACGCAGCGCAACTTCCTCCATCATGTCGTAATCCACGCGTCCGGTCTCCTCTTTTACGCCATAGGCAACCTGCCGGTAAAGAATACCTGAACTGTTCACCGGGGATCCATGGGAGAGGTGACCGCCATGAGACAGGTCGAGCCCCATAAATGTATCACCGGGTTTCAGGACGGTCAGGAATACGGCCATGTTGGCCTGAGCGCCTGAATGCGGCTGAACATTGGCGTATTCAGCATCATAAAGCTGGCAAAGCCTGTCTATCGCGAGCTGTTCGGTTTGGTCAACGATCTCGCAGCCACCGTAATAACGATGACCCGGATAGCCTTCAGCATATTTGTTGGTCATGCATGAACCCATCGCTTCCAACACCTGCTCGCTTACGAAATTCTCGGATGCAATCAGTTCGATTCCATTTTTCTGCCGTTCATACTCTTTACGGATAAGGTCAAAAACAACAGTATCTCTTTTCATAGTCAGTTATTTACTGGTAAAAATAGGAGGGCTAAAGATAGGCAATCCTGCTGAAATGAACCGGTTTTACCTGTCAAAATAAGGGTTAAAAGAAGTTAACGGATTGGCTGTAAAGGTTATCTTTACGCTTCATTATCCAAATGGCAAAAGCTATAAACCGATATAATTTACTGGTGCGATTACTCCGCTGGAGAATCCGCCATGTCTCCAGCAGAAACTTTGTGCTGTTTATGGCGGTTGTGGTAGGCATCCTGTCCGGACTGGCCACCGTCCTGATGAAGAATCTGGTTTATTTAATCCGGACCCTCCTGACGCACGGTTTCTCCGCAGAGGTCCATAATTATCTCTATTTTATCTATCCGGCCATTGGAATCGCTATTGTTATCGTACTGGTTCATTTCATCCTGAAAGTCAGGATCGGACTGGGAATTCCTGTCATCCTTCACGCCATATCAAGCACAAAAGGAGCAATCAAGCCGCATCACATGTTTTCCTCAGCCTTGACGAGTTCAATCAGCATTGGATTTGGAGGCAGCATTGGTTTGGAGGGGCCGGCCATCCTGACAGGGGGGGCCATTGGTTCAAATCTGGCCCAGCTCTTTCATATGAACTACCGTCAGATCATTCTGATCATCGGATGCGCTGTAACAGCGGCTATTGCGGCACTTTTTAAAGCCCCGATTGCTGCCATAATTTTTGCCATCGAGGTGTTGATGCTGGATCTTACCCTGTCGTCACTTGTTCCTCTGCTATTCGCCTCAGTCAGTGCTACTCTTATCTCCTATGTGGCTCTTGGACAGGATGTTCTGAATCCATTAAAAATTGATGAGGTATTTCACCTGCGGCATGTTCCACTCTTTATTCTTCTGGGAATCTTTACGGGATTGCTTTCGCTTTATTTCACCAAAGTGATCGTTGGCATTGGAGACCTGTTTGAGAAGATCCGCTCGAAGTGGTCGCGTTGGGTGACCGGATCCATATTGCTCGGGATCATAATATTCTTATTTCCCAGCCTTTACGGCGAGGGGTATGGTTCCATTAACCGTGCCCTGAGCGGCGACCTGGGGTTTATTTTTGATAAATCCGGATATTATACGTTCCAGGGAGAGGCCTTGGCCACCATGCTGCTCCTTATCATGCTCATCCTGATGAAAGTTGTGGCAACGGCCCTGACTATAGGTGCCGGGGGAGTCGGTGGAATCATTGCTCCAAGCCTCTTTACAGGCATGTCGGCCGGACTGCTTTTCGGCTACGGATTCAATTATTTTTTTCATGCTGATGTTTCCCCCGTGCTTTTCGCCCTGGCAGGAATGGCGGGCGTTTTCTCCGGTGTGCTGCATGCTCCGCTTACTGCGATCTTCCTGATGGCGGAGATTACCATGGCTTATAATCTTATCATTCCTCTGATGCTGGTAGCGGCACTTTCCTATGCAACCATCCGGCTTTTTCAGCCTGTATCGTTTTACCATATTCACCTGAGAAGACGGAAGCAGCTGTTCACGCACGACAAGGACAAAATGGTTCTCTCTCTCATGAAGGTTGACAAACTGATTGAAACCAACTTCTCAACGGTTAGGCTCGATGCTTCACTTGGGGATCTGGTTGAGGTGATCGCAAAATCCAGGCGGAACCTCTATCCGGTGATCGATGATGAGAACAATTATTACGGAGTACTTAATATGGACGCCGTCAGGGATGTCATGTTCCTTCCTCAGCACTACAAAACCGTATTCATCAGGAACCTCATGGCAAAATCCCCGGTTACCATCCAGCCGGGCGAGATCATGGAGGATGTTGCGCATAAATTTCATCAGTCGAACGAGTTTAACATTCCGGTGCTCGACAATGGAAAATATGTAGGTTTTGTGTCGAGGGCGAGGCTTTTTTCGTCGTACAGGCAGTTGCTGAAGAAGTGGTCGGAGGATTGAGAGGCTTTAAGACGGAGAGACTTTAAGACTGAGAGACTTTGAGACTGGGAGTCGGGAGTCTGGAGTCTGGAGTCTGGAGTCTGGAGTCGGGAGTCTGGAGTCTGGAGACATGAGAATGAGGGAAAAGGTAATTTCATATTTCAGGAGCGGGAAGAGGTCGCCGGTGTTTATTCTGGCGTTTGCGATGGGATTGGTGGCAGGACTTGCTGCTGTGATCCTGAAGAATGCCGTGCATTATACCCAGGTTTTTCTTACTCAAGGATTTGATACCGGTGAGGTCAACTGGCTCTATATGCTCTACCCGATGGTTGGCCTTTTGCTCACCGTTCTATATGTAAGATATCTGGTTAAGGATTCTATCTCTCATGGAATCAGTAAGATATTGTATGCGATCAGTAAGAAGAACAGTTTACTGAAGTCTCATAACATGCATAGCTCCATGGTTGCGAGCACCCTGACGATTGGCTTCGGCGGATCGGTGGGACTGGAAGCTCCTATCGTACTGACCGGTTCGGCGATTGGCTCGCGGATCGGGCAATATTTTCATCTGCCGTATAAAACGATCACGTTATTGGTAGCCTGCGGGGCCACGGGTGCGGTTGCAGGTATCTTTAAGGCTCCCATTGCCGGGGTGGCCTTTGCACTTGAGGTGCTGATGATTGACCTGACGATGGCCTCGCTCCTGCCCCTGATGATTGCTGCCGTTACCGCCACTTCAGTGGCCTGGCTCCTGATGGGCGATGAGGTGCTGTTCACCTATAATCTTACCGATGTTTTTACCGTGACCGAATTGCCGGCTTTCTTGATACTGGGGCTGTTCACGGGTTTCATATCGATCTATTTTTCAGTGGGACTGAGGAAAATTGAGGGATGGATGCAGAAAATCGGTTCGGTCTGGATGCGCTGGCTGCTCGGAGGATTGGCACTGTCGCTGCTTTTGGTCTTGTTTCCACCCCTGTTTGGAGAAGGGTATGACACTCTCCGGCAATTGCTCATGGGCAATCCCAATGAGATTCTGGCAAACAGCTGGTGGTTTATCAAGACAGAGACCCCCTGGATTTTTCTTTTTGCCATCACTTTGATCATTCTTTTTAAGGTAGTGGCGACAGCCGTGACCAATGGTGCCGGCGGGGTAGGGGGAGTTTTTGCACCCAGCCTCTTTTTAGGAGGGATCAGCGGTTTTTTCCTGGCACGACTCCTCAATACGATGGGCTGGATGGAGGTTTCAGAGGTTCATTTTACATTGGTGGGCATGGCGGGAGTGATGGCCGGGGTGATGCATGCTCCTCTAACGGCCATGTTCCTGATTGCTGAGATTACCGGCGGGTACACCCTTATCATTCCCCTGATGATAACAGCCGCCATTTCTTACATTACCGCCCATCTGGTTGAACCGCATTCGGTCTATACGCGCAGGCTGGCCCAGCTTGGGGAGCTGATAACCCATAATAAGGACAAAGCGGCCATGACCCGGATGAATATGAAGAGTCTTATTGAGAATGATTTTATACCGGTTAAGGAGGACCAAACGCTCGGGGAGCTGGTTCAGGTGGTGGCTGTTTCCAACCGGAATGTATTTCCTGTGCTTGCCGATGACCATACCTTCCTGGGCCTGATTATCATGGAAAGGCTGCGCCCGGTTATGTTTAAAACCGATCTGTATCAGACAACCACCTGCCGTGATCTGATGTACATGCCTGAATATCTGGTTGATGCCGATGATTCCGTGGAGGAGGCTGTCAGAAAAATCCAGGCCTCCGGTAAATTCAACCTGGTAGTCCTCGATGAGGGAAAATATATTGGCTGCGTCAGCCGGGCCCGCGTTTTCTCAAAGTACAGGGAGATGATGAAGGAGATGGCGGAGGACTGAAGAAAGTTGCCGGTTGCCAGTTACCGGTTGCCTGTTAGGCCAGAACTGTCATTCCGGCGTAGGCCGGAATCCCATACTTCGGAGCATTATTCAGGAGATTCCGGCTTTCACCGGAATGACCTCAGAGCGCTAACCGGCAACCGGTAACTGGCAACCGGCAACTGGCTTCAACCGGCAACTGGTTCCTACCTATCCTTCACGCACCGCACGGAAATCGCGTACGCTTTTTTGTAGTTGTAAATGAATGTGCTGGCATAGTCATAGCCCAATGTCAGGTTGTAGGCATCCCGGCTGTTGTATTCGGTTGAGGAGAAGAATTGGGCGTAGTATCCCAATCCCGCGTAGAGTCCCTGATCATACCGGCGTCCTCCGGGAAGGGCTGCGAATCCTGATTCATTGTCTGCACCTACGTTGACTTCCCTCCAAAGCAGGGATTCATAGTCTTTAAGCTTTCCTCCGGCCACCTCCGCGCCGCCGAGGACATCGACCATCCGGTTAAATTCATCCAGGGTTGGCAAATGCCAGCCTTGGGGGCATGATCTCTTCGCCGCATCCCAGTTATAGAGACGACCGTAAGTCTGACAGCGGGCCAGGTTGTCCTCATAGCACCAGGATCCTTCCCCGGCATCGAAACGAAGGTTTTCAGCCATCCACCAATCGGTTCCAATCTGAATGGTCGTATAGGTCTGTCCGTCACGGGTATCACTCAGAGTTCCATAGTGCAGGTCAATGGTAGTGAAACTCCAGACCGGACCTTCGGTACTATTTCCTTTTATATCCTTGACCTTCACTCTCCAGTAATATTTGGTGCCATATTCCAGTTTGCCCTGGGTAAAGGTTCCGAACATCTGGCTGGCTATAACCTGCTGGGGTGGGTTCGTTGTACCAAAATAACAAGTAAACAACAAGGGGTCCCCATCGGGATCGCTGCTTTCCCATTTCATCCAGGGCTTGTTGGTTTTGCTGATGGAACCGTCGGCGGGAACTGGGTTGTAGGGAGGTTCGGGCGGGAGGTTTGAGCTGGTAACCGTTAATGGAATGGCCAGAGTATCGGTCAGACCGCGGGTATCCTTAACTACCAGGGTCACCTGATATGATCCGGGTTTGCTGTATTTATGATCGCCTAGCTTGCGGGTTGCATACTGGGTGTCAAAAATGCCGTCGCCTTCCCAGTCCCAGATGATCATCAGCTCTTCGGTTTTATCATCTGGATCACTGGTGGTGGAGGCATCCATCACAAAAATGGTTTGTTCATTTCCGGTAGCAGGTTCAATGGTGAACAGCGCTACAGGCGGCTGATTTTCCTTTGCGCAGGAGATAAAAATCAGGGAAAGGGAAAAGGAAAAGAGAATAGGGAGGCGAAGAAGGTGTTTCATTGGGTTTGGAGTTCACAAATGATCCTGTAAATATAGCAAAATAGGTTTATAGGGCACATGGGCACAGGGGCACAAGGGCACAGGGGCACAAGGGCACGAGGGGGGGCAAAAAAGGATTACATTTGTGTTGTTAAACATAACCGATGCTTAAGTTTCTTCTTGTTCTGTCTATTATACTGCAATTGGTGGCGGCGGGGATTGCATTGAAACTGTTCAGTGTAACCAAATATGCGGTATCCTGGATTTTGATCACCATCGCACTGCTTTTCATGGTGTTCCTGCGGTTGATTGAGTTTCTTCCTTTCATCAGCAACTTTGAGCCTGATTATTTTCGCGAGCTATATATCTGGATCGGGGTGATTACAAGCCTCTTTTTCGCGATCGGTGTTTATCTGATCCAGGCCATTTTCAACTACATGAAACGGGTGGAAACGGAGAGGAGAAAAACGGAGAAACGATTCTTAACGACCATCATTAAGACCGAGGAGGATGAGAGAACCCGCATTGCAAAGGATCTGCATGACGGGCTGGGGCCCCTTCTCAGTGCGGTGAAAATGTCGGTGTCCACCCTTGAGCAGCTCACTAAAGACAAACGGAGCCAGGAAATTATCCTGAATGCCAGCGAGTCGGTTGATGAAGCGATCCGAAGCCTCAAGGATATTTCGGATCACCTGAGCCCCCATGTACTGGCCAATTTCGGGTTGATACGGGCACTGAATAATTATGTGAACAAGATCATCCAGACCCGTCAGCTGAATATCAGTTTTCAGACTAACCTCAAGGATGAGAGGTTTGACGAGAATATTGAAGTGGTCCTCTATCGGGTATCTAGTGAATTAATTCATAATACGATACAACATTCTCAGGCGACTTCGGCCAGCGTTGTGCTGAATTTCGGAAACGGAGAGCTATTTTTGGAGTATCAGGATAATGGGATCGGTTTTGATGCAGACAGAATTCTGAAGATGAAAGAGCGGGAAGGGTCAGGTTTACTGAATATTCAATCGAGAATAAATTCCCTCAAGGGGGAGATAAAAATGGAATCAAAGCCCGGACTGGGAGTCAGGGTTTCGATCCGGGTTAAAGCCGTTAAAAAATGACAAAGTACAAGGTTCTGCTGGTCGACGACCATAAACTGTTCAGGAAGGGTCTCCGGATGCTGATCGAAACCCTTGACCGGTTTGAAGTGATCGGCGAGGCATCCACCGGAAATGAGTTTTTGGGCCTGCTCGGACACCTCTCGCCCGATGTGGTTATGCTCGATATTGCCATGCCTGAGATGGACGGAATTGAGGCAGCGAAGCGTTCGCTGGCGAAGTTTCCGGACCTCAAAATTATTACCCTCAGCATGTTCGGGGAGCAGGACTACTATTTCAAAATGGTTGATGCCGGGGTAAGGGGATTCCTGCTTAAAAATTCCGATGTAACAGAAGTGCGGATGGCACTGGAAACGGTGGTTGAAGGCGGAAATTACTTTTCCCATGAACTGCTGATGAACCTGGTGAACTCCCTGAAGAATTCACCCGAGGAGCTAACGCCCGATTCCCCGTTATCGGATCGTGAAAAAGAAATTATATTATTGATTTGCAAGGGTTTATCAACACAGGAGATTGCTGATGATCTCTGCCTGAGCAAACGAACGGTGGATTCCCATCGGGCAAATATCCTGGCAAAGACCGGATGCCGGAATACCGCCAGCCTGGTTATTTATGCCATCCGTCAAAAGCTCGCGGAGCTTTAGATCGGTATAAATACCATTTCAGACCCCGCACTTTTTACCAGAAAATTCCGTATTCCTGACCGGTTGGTTTGGGTATTTACCATTATTCAGATGCCTGATAATGAGGGTAAATTTGTATAAATGGCAATCCCATGGAATCCGTCAGCCAACAGATAAAATCCGATCCCCGGTATCACGAGGCATGCCAGTCGTGCATGAACTGCGGGGTATGCACAGCTATCTGTCCTGCAGCCGGTTACTACTCTTATGACCCGCGGATGATCATGAACCTTGTGACGGAAGGGGACGATTCCACGCTCACGGAAATTATGTCGGAAGACGTGATCTGGTACTGCGGCCAGTGCATGAGCTGCAAGCCCCGCTGCCCGCGTGGAAACATACCGGGTGTGGTGATCCAGATCCTGCGGATGGTATCCCAGCGAAACGGCCTTTTTGTCCGTTCTGCCATGGGCAGGGAGCAGCTTGCCGTGAAACGGTCCATCGGGCATAATATTCTCGAAACCGGTTATTGCATCCATCCCACGCGGGTGAATCCTGCCATGCATCCCGAGCAGGGACCGGTTTGGGAATGGATGTCGGAGAATGCTGATAAGGTCTATGGGCGGTTTGACCTCAACTATAACCGGGAAGGTCCGGGGAACATGCGAAGAATCAGCCGGGAATCCCTTGACGAACTCGACCGCATATTTGAGGTCACCGGGTGCAAGAAGCTTTGGGATACTATCGAGGCTGAATCGGAGAAGAGGATTGATGGGAGGTTTGGGAAATATGACTAAAAGTGAATAGTGAATAGTGATTGGTGAATAGAAGCTTCTTACCATTCACCAGTCACCAGTCACCAATCACCAGTCACCAATCACCGTTTATGAGCAACTACTGGAAAGACTACCAAAAAGAGATCGCCGAAGACAACTTCTTCCTCGTCCGCAGCTGCATACGGCAGAACTTCTTCCCGGGGGCGGAGAACCTGTTTATCGATATTCTGCGGAACAAGCTGGGTAAGAAGGTTTTCGAGGATGCCGACCATACCACGTGCACGGGGATCGGCTACCACACGGATATCGTGCCGCTGGAAACAACCATGACGGTTGTTGCCCGGCAGTTTGCCCTGATGAAGGAGAAGGGGTACCGGAACCTGGTGATATCCTGTGTCACCTCATTCGGACTTTATTCGGAGATTCTGGACCTCTGGAAGCATGATCCGGCGCTGAAAACGAAAATAGAAGGGTACCTGTTGGAGGCCACCGGCCGTTCATTTGACGAACCCGCCAACATGGTTCATGCCTCTGATATTCTATATAAATTCCGATATGAGATCGCTGAACAGGCTGTGAATAAGCTGATTAATAGGAAAACCGGACTGCCGTTAAAGGTGGTTGACCATATAGGGTGCCATTATGCCAAGACGTTTCCTGAGCGGGGAGTGGGGGGATCTGAATTTCCCCAGGTTCTCACGGGATTAATTAAGGCCTGGGGCGGTGAAACGGTGGATTATCCGGAACGGAGGCACTGCTGCGGCTTTGGTTTCCGGCAATATATCCTGCAGCCAAGCCGGGGGTATTCGATTTCACACTCCCGCACCAAGCTGGAATCTATGAAACCATACGAGCCCGACCTGATCGTGGCGAACTGTCCGGGCTGCGCCATGTTTCTCGACCGCTGGCAATACACGCTGGAAGAGACCGACGGTTCGGTTTACGGGCCCGGGCAAACTAAGATTCCTGTGGTTACGCATGAAGAGCTGGCCGGCCTGGTCCTGGGCTATGATCCCTGGGAAATCGGCCTGCAAACCCATCAGGTTCCCGTGGAAGGCTTGCTGGATAAGATGGGAATTGCCTTTGATCCGGAGAAAAAATATTGCGATAGGGAAGGAAAGTTAATTGGTGAAAAAGTAGCGGTAGCTGGAGTTGTATGAGGTAAATATGAGCATAGAAAAACCAGATAATGTGAGCAATAGCCATGAGATTCCGGCTTTCGCCGGAATGACAGTAGAGACGCATAATAATGCGTCTGTACAACCGGCAACCGGCAACCGGCAACCGGCAACTGGCAACCAGCAACCGGTAACCAGCCGGGTCGCGGTCGTGGGATGCGGGCCGGCGGGAATGGCGGCTGTTGGGGCGTTGGCGGCGATGAATATCGGGGTCGACTGGTATGAAAAGGAAGCCCGGGTGGGTGGCAAGCTGAATAACTACCACCAGCTTTTTCCCGAACGGCTGCCGGCAAATGAAGCCATTGAGCAGCTGGAAAAAGGGACACATTATGACAATATTAACAGGTACCTGGGCAAGACCATCACATCTATCGGGATAAATTCCGGGCGTATCAGTCTGAAAAACAAGGATCAACAGATCGGGGAATCGGATGCTGTGATCCTGGCTACCGGGTTTGATTTTTTCGACGCGCACCTGAAGGAGGAGTTTGGATACGGCATTTACAAGCATGTTATTACCTCCGCTGATCTGGAAGCCATGCTTTCAAAAGGCGGCAAACCCCTGATTGTTAACGGATCAGAGCCTGCAACTATCGCTTTTGTGCATTGCGTGGGATCGAGGGATGAGCAGGTAGGGGTAAGCTATTGCAGCCGGCTCTGTTGTATCACAGGCATCAAGCAGGCCATTGAGATCCGGGAAGAGTATCCCGGAACACGGGTCTATAATTTTTACATTGATATGCGGGCGTTTGGTATGGGGTATGAGGAGCTTTACCGGGAAGCCCAGGAAAAACATGGCGTGCGCTTCATACGCGGACGGGTGTCTGAGGCTTCCGAAGATGCCCAGGGACGCATCCGGGTTAAAGCTGAGGATACCCTGATGTCCAGGCCGATAAAGCTAACGGTTGACTGGCTCGTGCTGCTGATCGGGATGAGTCCCTCCTGCAGTGCGGTGCTTACCGGCAACAGGGTGGGTGAAAAAACATTCGCACATGCCGAGAACCCCCTCACAGGCAGTTCTGTCAAGGGGCAGCCCGGTGTTTTTCTGGCAGGATGCTGCGCGGGTCCGATGAGCATTCCGGAATCTGTGGCATCAGGACGATCGGCGGCCGTGCAGGCAGCTGAATATCTGAATAAAAGGACAGGAAATTCTGAATGAAAACGAAATTCGGCTTCGATATCCAGGATAACCGCCAGATCGATCTCGATCAGGAGGATACGCGCCTGGCCGAGGAGGTGGCTGCGGTGGTGA
>CAYQFT010000102.1:0-1401 GCA_964416825.1 uncultured Porphyromonadaceae bacterium | reverse complement strand
ACGCGGCACCTGATTCTTGAGTTTATGAATAAATACAGGGAGTATGGAAACGCTGTTTGATCCTTTCGTGCTTCTGTTTACTGCCGGTTTTTCCGTAACCGGAATATGGTTTTTTTATAAGGTTTACAGATGGCTGGCTGGGCTTTCGCCGGCCGACCGTTCCCTGGTTTTACGCGGACTGTTTAGCGGCAGGATCTGGAAAGCCCTGGCCGAAACGATCTCGGAATCCCTGATCCACCGGAAGATTTTCAAGCGAAACATCCGGTTGGGATACATGCACATGAGTCTGGCATTCGGTTGGTTTATGCTGATCCTGATCGGGAATATTGAGTCGACCTGGTACACAGGACAAATGTTCAAGCCGATCTATGTATCGGTATTCTGGCGCTTTTTTGATCCCGGACCAGCTTTTCCCCAGGCTGTGTGGCAGCCGGGATTCGCCTTCATCATGGACCTGTTTCTCCTGCTGGTGCTCAGCGGTCTGGCATTCGCCA
The DNA here is from genome assembly GCA_964416825.1 of uncultured Porphyromonadaceae bacterium. GTDB lineage: Bacteria > Bacteroidota > Bacteroidia > Bacteroidales > UBA12481 > UBA12481. The sequence goes on along the minus strand of CAYQFT010000102.1, from coordinate 907 downwards.
TCGTCAAGCGTTTTCGTTCGCGTGTTGTGGGAATGAAGCGAACTACCCGCCAGCAGCCTGTTGACCGGATCGCCCTAACGGCGCTCTGGCTTGTCTTCCCGGCGCGCCTCATCGCCGAAAGCATGACCTGCGGCGCCCACGGCACCGGCTCCTTCTTAACGGGCTCCCTTGGTCATCTTTTTTCTTTCGCCTTTCGCCCTTCGCCTTTGGTTTTACCCTCCTGGTGGTTATACTCTTTTATTCTTTCGTCTTTCTTCCTTCTTCTTCCGTTCACCCGCTACGCCCATATACCGTCGGAACCGATCCTGATTTTTTTCCGCCGCTTCGGTGTGAGGGTGTCGAAGGAGTCCCCCTCTTTTACCGACCTGAACCTGCACGCCTGTTCCTCCTGCGGGGTTTGCCTCGATGCCTGCCAGCTATCGGAAGTGATGCCGGGAAAACCGGTTCAGAGCAGCTATTTCAACCGGGCGCTGCGCAATGGCGCCAACCCTCAGCACCATTGGGATTGCCTGCTGTGCGGAAGGTGCGAGAGCGCCTGTCCGGTTGGCGTGGAGCTGATCCCGATCCGGCAGATGCAGCGGCCCGACACGGGTATTGGCCGGGGCCTGCAGCTTCCCGGACTGGTAGGGAAGAACGGCCATAAGGTTACGATCCTCTATTTTGCCGGATGCATGACGCACCTCACCCCGGGGATTATCAGCTCAATGCGCAAGATTTTTGATCAGTCGGGGGCATCCTGGCATTTCTTTGATGCCGACGGGCAGAACTGCTGCGGGCGGCCGTTGAAGCTGGCCGGGCAAACGCAGGCCGCATCGGAAGTAAAGAAAAAGCTGGAGACAGAATTCCTCCGGTCGGGAGCCGGGCTCCTGGTGACCTCCTGCCCTATCTGCTACCGGATTTTCAATGA
>CAYQFT010000101.1:0-12939 GCA_964416825.1 uncultured Porphyromonadaceae bacterium | reverse complement strand
GAACCCGCGGTTCGACCGGGATGGTGTCCGTGATGCGTGACGCGTGATGCGGAAAAAGGAATTTGATAGGTGGTGTGTGTAGATTTCAATCCGGCTCCTTCGTCAGCCACCGGTCAATACTTCGGGCCATTGCATCCGGATCTGGCAACAGCTTTTTATAATAATCGGGCAGTTCAGGCGTGGTACTGTAAGTTGCAACACCAATAGGAAGCATCGAGCTTTTCAAGGAGTATTCGACCACCAGCCGCTTTTTGTTTTTACAAATTATGATCCCGATTGAGTCATTTTCATTCGGGAGTTTAACCTGATCATTCAGCACAGCCAGGTAAAACTCCATTTTTCCTTTGTATTCCGGTTTAAAAGCACCGGTCTTCAGTTCAATGGCAACCAAATTTTGAAGCCTTCTGTGGTATAAAAGCAGATCGATGTAATACTCTTCATCCTCTACCACCAAACGATATTGATTGCCAATAAAGCTGAAGTCACCGCCAAGTTCGATCAGGAATCCACGAATGTTTTTCAGCAGCGCTAGTTCAAGTTCATGTTCGCTATGATTATCTGATAGTTCCAGGAAATCAAAAGTATAATGGTCTTTAACGGCCAGTTTTCTTTGCGCTTGGTATTTCTCAGGAACCGTCTGATCAAAACTGGTCTGATTAAGTGTGTATTTTTCATAAGTCCGGTTATCAATCTGATGGTCCAGGACCCTTGATGTCCAACCAAAACTTTTTGAAGCAAGGAGATAAAAATGACGTTCAGATCTTGTCTTGCATTTAGAAAAAATTATGACGTTATGAGAAAAGCTAATTTCTCCAGTCAATGACTGGAGAATTGTATCGCCTTGATATTCTGTGTAATACTGGACCATGTTCCATAAATTAGTGGTGGAATACCCCCGCTGTCCAGGAAACTCCTTTTGCAGGTCAGCCGCCAGTGTTTCAACAACTGACTTACCCCAACCTTGCACTTTTTGTTTCTCTGCTATCATCTTACCAAGGTCCCAGTAAAGTGCAACCAGTTCTTTATTAACAGCTCGCAAGGCCTCATAATGAGCAGACCGGATGCGGTTTTTAACCTCAACAAAAAAATCGTGATACTCTTTCAGTGATTCCATGATATGGCATTTCCCTATTTAGATGCTGCGGATAGCATAGAATGGAGAAAATACCGGGAAAACTTTTGTGCTTGATTAAACCTCCCGACTAAACGTGACGCGTAACGCGTGACGCGTGATGCGAAAAACCGGTAACTGGCAACTGGCAACCGGCAACCGGTAATCAGTAACCAGCAACCTTCACCACCACTGCCTCCTGTTTCGCCAACTCTGCCCGCATCTTTTCGGGTATAAACACCTCGACCCCATCCGGCGTCATCTTACTTTTCAGAGTTTTGTTGCCAGCAACAAGAGTAGCGGTGAGCTTTCCTTTTAATTGGGTCTTGATTATCAGGTTCTCGGGCAATTCCACCTCATCTTTATCGGGCATATAAATCGCGTAAATCGTTTTGTCACCTTTTGCGGTGTAGGCGATCTTTCCTTGCTGGAAGGGCTCAACCGGGGTGGTTCCATAGATGGCTTCTCCGTTGACCGCCAGCCATTTGCCCATGCCTTCCAGACGCTGATAAACGGCCGGCTCAAATTCGCCGGTGCCTTTGGGACCCACGCCCAGTAGCAGGTTGCCGCCTTTGGCTACGATCTTCACCAGCAGCTGAACCAGTTCCTTTACGGATTTATAGTTATCGCCTGGCACCCAACCCCAGGCGCCGCCCATGGTAATGCAGCTTTCCCATGGAACGGTGAGGGCTTTCTCGGGAGTCTTCTGCTCGGGGGTGAGGTAATCTTCATATTCGCTTTTCACCCACCGGTCGACCACCAGCATGCCCGGATTCGCCTTGCGGGCTCGGGCCGCGATGCTTTTCATATCGATATCCATGTCGTGCGGATACTTGCAGAATTCGGCAACCTTGGGGGTTATCGAAGATTTTGGCATCACCCAGCAGCCATCGAGCCAGAGAATATCCACTTTGCCGTATTCAGTGGTGATCTCATTAATCTGATTCTGTGTGTATTCCACGAACTTCTTCCATCGTTCCGGATGCTGGGTGATGTCGTAGGTGGGATTCCGGTCCTTTGGCGGATAATAGGGCCACCAGAAATAGGGGGTGGTCCAGTCGGGCTTAGAGAAATAGGCACCCACTGCCATCCCTTCGGCCCTGCAGGCATTCATGATCTCCTTGTATACGTTAGCCTTCGGATTGGTCGAGAATGGGGTTCCCTTGTCGGTCACCTTAAAATCGGTGTATTTGGTATCATACAGACAGAACCCATCATGATGTTTCGTGCTGTAGATCATGTACTTTGCTCCAGATCCCTTGAATGCTTTCGCCCATTTCTGCGGATCGAACTGAACCGGATTGAATTTCGATTTGTTGTTCCGATACTGTTTGGCGTACTCGTAATAATCATCGAAACCCGGCCGGGTGATCCAGTCCTCGGGGCAAAGTCCCCAGGACTCGATCACGCCATCCACAGAGTACAAGCCCATGTGAATGAGCAATCCAAACTTGTACCCCTGCCAGGTATTCAGATTTTCGAGCACCTTCGGATCCTTCGGCCAGACGTAGGTATCGGGCTCGGATTGGGCGGAGAGGTTGAAAGAGAATAAGATAAAAAGAAGGGTGAGAAGGGTGGCGGAGCGTTTCATGGGGAAAAATGGTTTATCGGGATAAAAATAGAAAAAGTTGCTGGTTACTGGTTGCTGGTTACTGGTTCTGGTTGCTGGTTGCCGGTTACCGGTTGCCGGTTGCCTGTTGCCGGTTGCCGGTTGCCGGATTGAAATAAAGTTGGCAACTTTAGGGTTTGCCAACTCTAAACCCATGAAACGCCTACTCCTTTCTTTCTCGATTTGCCTCATTTTTCTGGCCAGTCGGGGCCAGAGCATCGACAACTTCGACTATTTCGCAAACAACTGGAATGTGGCCGGATTGAAGGACTACCCTCGGGGAGCCCGCATCAGTCCGGAGAACCTGGTATATCTGGATGAATCCAACGGAGTGGTTGAAATCCGGTATGGATCCGATCTTACGCCTCTCAGCCGGAAAGAGGGCAAGCTGGCCTATGAAGGCTGGATGCCGATCATGTTGATCAACGCCCGGGATGGCGGCATCGAGTATGAGTTTACGATCTGGGCTACCCCGATGCCGGACGTTAAAGATTGGAAAAAAGCTTTTGACTGGCCCACCGAGGGAGAGAATTTTGCGGTGTGGGTCCGATATAAGGCTACTAACCGATCAGCAAACCCGGCAAGGGCACGGATGCATATCGGGATAAAACCGTTAAAGAATTACGGCAATCACTTAATTGATAAGATTTTAGCACCAGGGGAAACCCTGGAACAGGCTGCCCGGTATCCTTTCTTTTCCGTAAAAAATCCTGGTGCGCTGACTGCTGCTGATTATAAAATCTGGTTTGACCGGACAGTCGGATATTGGCATGAAATGAAGAATTCCATAGCCCTGATCGAGGTTCCGGAAAAAAAGGCAACGGATGCACTCAAAGCAGCGCATGTTTGCCAGATGATTGCCAATGATCTGGGTGAAGTCCGCGGCGGTGAAGGGTTTTATGATGAGTTCTACATCCGCGACGGGGCGTATCAGGTTATGGAACTCGAGGAGGCCGGGATGTGGGAAGCTGCACGGAAATCCTTAGAGTTATATCTGCCCCGGCAGCGGGAGGATGGCCGGTTCGAATCGCAGGTGGGGCAGTTCGATGCCAACGGTCAGGCGCTGTGGGTTTTATGGCAATACTATAAAATGACGGCCGATCAGGCTTTTCTCGTGCGGGTTTATCCCCAGATGAAAAAGGCTGCTGACTGGACCATCCGGACCTTGCAGGAAACCCGCAAGGGTGCGCAATTCCCCGGATTGCTGCCGGCTGCGCTGGCCGACGGTGAATACTTGTGGGCAGGGAAGAATCATATCGTGGGGTACGATTTCTGGAACTTGCGGGGATTGCTGGTCACCGCCGATGCCGCGCGGATACTGGGAAAACCGGATGAAGCATCAGAATTAATAAAGGAAGCTGACCAATACCGCAAGGACATCGATGCCGCGATGAAAAAGAATGGGCTTAACCATTTTCCGCCCAGCTGGGAGCTAATCGGGACCCATTGGGGAAACACCGAAACCCTTTGGCCCACCCCGATCTTTCCGAAATCCGATCCGAAGGTGACTGCACTGGTCGATTTTCTGCGGAATGATTTCGCCGGTGGCTATGTGGAAGGAACGATCCGCTGGATGGGCGTGCCCGATGTAATTCATCCCTATATGGGTGCCTATACCACGATGGCCGACCTGAACCTGGGCAACGATGAACGGGTTGTGCAGCATTTTTACTGGTACCTTCTCCATTCAACCGCTGCCCATGCCTTCCCCGAAGGGATTTTTTACAAGGATAAAACCGCCTGGTGGAACACGATTCCGCATGTTACCGGGGCCTGTAACTATGCTATCATGCTGCGGCACATGCTAGTACATGAGGAGGGCGATGAGCTGCACCTGCTTAAGGCCGTTCCCGATGGGTGGCTGGCCGATGGGAAAGAGATCCGGATTGAGCGGCTGCCCACCTGGTTTGGAAATGTGACACTGATCATGAAGGGGACTAAGGAGGGGGTTACTGTTAAACTGGAAGGTCCGGATCGGGAGAAACCCGCGAAGATAATTTTACACCTGCCGGATAACCGCAAGCTGGTCAGTCCGTTGCCGGGTGTGCTGGTTGAACTCCGTAAACCGCAATCCGTTCAGTGGGATTTTGAAAAGGTAGTGAATCAATATCAGTCCATGCAGGAAAAACCGGTTACAACCGTCCGTTTTGGCCTGATGACCGATGTACACAAGGATATCATGCACGATGCGGACCAACGGGTTCAATCTTTTGTGAATGAAATGATTGCCCTTCAGCCCGATTTCAATATCGAGCTGGGGGATTTTTGTCAGCCCGTTGCCAAAAACCGTGAATTCCTGAAAATCTGGAATTCTTATCCGGGCCCGAAATATACCGTTCTCGGCAATCACGATATGGATGGCGGGTTCACCCGGGATTCAACCGTTTCGTTTTACCGGGCAAAGGGAAAATACTATTCGTTTGACAAAGGTGATTTTCACTTTGTAGTGCTGGATGCCAATGAGGTAAACCCCTCGCCATCGCGGGCGGCCGGGTATGCACATTATATCGGGACCGAACAGCAGGAGTGGCTGCGGAAGGATCTGGGCAAATCGAAACATCCGACCGTGGTTTTCTCCCATCAGCCCCTGCCCACCGGGATCGAAAACTCCAAAGAGATCATGAATCTTATGGCGGAGGCGGGAAAAATCAACCCCGCCGGTAAGGTGATTGCTTGCTTCAACGGTCATGACCATGCCGATCAGGTTAAGAAGATCGGGGATATCTGGTTTATCCAGGTCAACTCGATGTCGTACGACTGGCTGGGCGATCCGTATGCGCACAAAAGCTATCCCGATTCCGTTCATGCGAAATATCCGGCGATCCAATACACGGCACCGTACAAAGATCCGCTATGGGCGCTGGTTACCCTGTCATCCGACGGCACCATTAAGATACAGGGAAAGAAAAGTGTGTGGGTGGGGCAGTCACCGATGGAGCTGAAGCATCCGGGGAAAGGCATCGGTCTGAAGTTCTCCACCGCCATTCAGGACACAATCCTCAGGTAGAGTTTTGGTTTACTGGGGCTGGGACAAAATGAGATTTTAGCATTGAAACACTTATATGTTGCCCCGGTTTTCAAACCGGGGTTGCGAATCGGATCAATTCATTTAACTTGTACAGGCCTTTAAAGGCCTGGACAAGTGATGATTGTGATCATTGCCCTACCCCCGGTTTAAAAACCGGGGCAACATATTGGAACCCCTGGGATTGGGGTTAATCACCGTTACAATCTAACCTGACAGCTCTACTGAAATGACCCGAAAAGAACGCATCCTCGCCACCCTCAGCGGCCTCCCGGTCGACCGTCCGCCCGTCTGTTTCTATGAAATCAACGGCTACGACGAGCATCCGGAAGACCCCGATCCGTTCAACATCTTCTCCCATCCCGCCTGGCAGCCCCTGATCGATCTGGCCCGGGAGAAGACCGACCGGATCATCATGCGCGGTGTGGCTTTCAAGGAGATCGCCCCCGACCCTATCGGCCACATTGCCACCGACGAAACTTCTTACCGGAACGGTTCGAGATACATCAAACGGACTATCAAGGCTGGCAGCCGCCTACTCACGATGGAATCGCGGCAAGACCCCGATATCAACACCATCTGGACCACCGAGCCGCTGCTCAAGGACCTGGCTGACCTTGATGTTTTTCTGGAGCTCCCCGTTTTCGGCGCCGGCGAAATCGTGGATGCCACCGAATTCCTTAATGTTGAAACCGATATCGGCGATACCGGACTGGCGATGATCGACACGCCCGATCCACTCTGCCTTGCTGCCCTGCTCTTCGACATGAGCAATTACACCCTTGTTGCACTCACCGAACCTGAACGCTTTCACCGGCTCCTGGAGCGATTCTCCGAAGTCCTGCTGGCCAAAACCGCTGAGGTTGCCTCACTCCTGCCCGGCCGGCTCTGGCGCATCTACGGACCTGAGTTCGCTTCCCCGCCCTACCTGCCGCCCTCTCTGTTCCGTGAATATGTATCCCGATATGTGGGCCCGATGATCGACCTCATCCACCAGTCGGGCGGGTTTGCCCGGGTCCATTGTCACGGCAACATCCGCGACATCCTCGACGATATAGTTGCCATGGGTGCCGATGCCATAGATCCGATCGAGCCCCCGCCCCAGGGTGATGTGTCGCTAAAATATGTAAGGGAACGCTACGGCGACCAGCTCGTTCTCTTCGGCAACCTCGAATGTGCCGACCTCGAAAACCTCCCGACTCAGGAATTTGAAAAAAAGATCCGTCAGGCCCTCGACGAAGGCACCGCCGGCTCCGGCCGCGGATTCGTACTCATGCCATCTGCTTCGCCCTATGGCAGGGTGCTGGGAGAAAGGGCGATGGCGAATTATCAGGCCATGGTGAGGATGGTTCAATAGGGCAGAGGGCAGAAGGCAAAAATTAGTAAGAAGAAATATGGAAGAAGAATGAGGGATCTTCGATCCATTCTAGTAACTTAATCCTTAAGAGTCATGTTAAGTAACAAGTTAAGGCAGAAGCAATTTCTCCTTTTTCTTTGTACTTGTTCCTGATTTCTGCCTTTTGCCTTCTGCCTTCTGCCTTGTAAATATCTAGATATGTTATAATTTTACTACAAATACCCATCCAATGAAATTACCCGTCTCCGTCAACAACCGGCTTTCCATCACCGGCGCCATCGTGGCCAGCATCAGTCTGATGTTCATCATCTTCTTTTTTATCATCAGCCTGTTCTATACCGAAGGCGGTAACTACCTGGGCCTCTTCACCTACATTATCCTTCCGGTATTCCTGATTCTCGGCCTGATCCTGATACCCATCGGGATGGTTGGGAAAATGAAGCGGATGAAACGAGGTATTGAAGAGGTAAAAGGGAAGCCCTGGATGATTGATTTTACCGATAAACGGCACCGGAATGCCACATTTGTTTTTGCTATGGGCACCATAATCCTGGTATTCCTCTCCGGTATCGGCAGTTACGAAGCTTTTCACTATTCCGAATCCGTTCAGTTCTGCGGTACAACCTGCCACAAGGTTATGGAACCGGAACACACTGCCTATCAGGGATCTGAACACGCCAACGTTGCCTGCGTAGAATGCCATGTTGGCGCCGGCGCCGACTGGTATATCAGATCGAAACTTTCCGGACTCCGACAGGTTTGGGCGGTTATCACAAATAGTTACCCTCACCCGATACCTACCCCGATAGTAGATCTGCGGCCTGCGCGGGAAACCTGCGAACACTGCCACTGGCCGGCAAAATTTTACGCGCACAAACTGGTATCAGAGAAACACTATCTGGCCGATTCTGCCAATACCGAGTGGAATATAGACCTTCGGATGAAAATCGCCGCCTCACACAACGCCCTGGGAAATACCGGCGGAATCCACTGGCATATCAATCCTGATATTAAAATCGAATATATTGATGCCCTGGGCGACCGTGAGATGCTTCCGTGGGTCCGTAGTATTAACCTGATCACCGGCGACACCACGATATATATGGATACCGAAAACCCGGCCAGCGACTCAATCATGCATGCTGTTGAACCCCGTACCATGGACTGCATGGATTGCCACACACGCCCGTCGCACAAATTCCGGACACCACAAACATTTGTGGATGAAGCGATTGCAGCTGGCGAGATATCCGTTACCCTGCCGGAAATTAAAAAAATCAGCATGGAAGTCCTGCGCACAGAGTACTTCAACCGCCAGGGCGCCCAGGACACCATCCGCCAAACCATCGATGCATTCTACAAGGATACCTATCCCGATATTTATGCCAACCGCAAATCCGACGTGGATCAGGCTATTGCAGGAGTTTTGGCCGGGTATGCCAAAAACATATTCCCCGAAATGAAAGCCAGCTGGGATGCATACCCGGACCATATCGGGCATATTGAATACGGCGGCTGTTTCCGCTGCCATAACGATAAACATAAAAGCGAATCAGGAAAAGTCATTTCACGCGACTGTAACCTGTGTCATAACATCATGATGCAGGGAACTCCGGCGAATCCCGAGGTTGCACCCTTTAATGCATACCTGGAATTCAAGCATCCCGTTGACATTGAGGATGCATGGAAGGAGATGGCCTGCACGGAGTGCCACAGAAAGCTCTATTAGGGCAGAAGGCAGAGGGCAGAAGGCAGAAATTAGGAAGAAGAATTAAGTTAAAGGTTACGCGAGTCTCGCATCACGTGTCACGGTTCACGCTTCACGATTTGCTAACTCATCCGCCAACACTGGCCTGCAACCCAAACTCAGCGAAAATAGCAACGGCACTAACGATCTCCTCTTTGGTGGGTTCTGCCAGTCCGGCCTGGTCGTATTGCTGTCCCAGCTTGTTGTGCTTATTTATGGCGATATTATGGTAAGCCAGAAGGTTGACCTGTTTTGGAGGACCATCCAGTGCGGCAATAAATGATGCGGTTTGCCTGAGGTTCTCAGGGTCACTGTTCACTCCGCTGATCAATGGAATCCTGATGTTGATCTCTGCCCCCGATTCAGCTAGTATCTGAAGATTTGAAAGGATTTTTTCATTGCCCACCCCAGTGAACCTCTTGTGCTTTTCGGAATCCATGTGCTTCAGGTCGTAGAGAAACAGGTCGGTCCGTTTTGCCACCTCAAGAAGAATTTCTGTTTTTGCAAAGCCCGATGTATCCACAGCCCGGTGAATCCCCTCGCTGCCGCAGGCATCAAGCAATTCAATCAGAAAATCAGGCTGTTGCAGCGGTTCACCACCCGATATGGTGATCCCGCCTGCAGACTGGTCCATCATCACGGTTTCGCGCCTCACCACCTTCATTACTTCCTCCACGGTCGCCGGATAACCCGACATTTCCATGGCCTTCGTTGGACATACATCGGCACAAATCCCACAAAGGTCGCACAGCTCCACGTCCGTAACAATTCCATCCGGAGTCAGCCTTAGGGCGCTCTTCGGACAATTCTCCACGCAGGTGCTGCAGCCGATACATTTCGCCTTCGAATACATTTTCTGCACATGCGGGGAAATGCTCTCCGGATTATGGCACCACAGGCAATTCAACGGACAGCCCTTCAGGAAAACCGTAATCCTTATACCCGGACCATCGTTGATCGAATAGGGTTTAATATCGAAGAGCAGTGCCTGAGCCATTTTATACTTTGAAGTATGAAGTTAGAATTGAGAGATTCGAATGCAGAATTCCGAATTCCGAAATATCAGATTCAAGTACCTCCTTCTTCAATTAGCACATTAGCACATTAGCATATTAGCATATTTACAGAATTTCGTTCTGTGTACGTTCGATGACTTCAATCTGCAGGTCATCGTTCATATCGTTGAAATAGTCGCTGTAGCCGGCCATCCGAACGAGGAGATCCTTATACTCTTCGGGAGTCTGGCGGGCGGCCATCAGTGTGGCAGTGTCAACGATGTTGAACTGAACATGGTGTCCGCCGAGGGTGAAATAACTCCGGATGAGCTGGCCCAGTTTGGCGATATCCTGATCCCGCTTCAGCAGGCTCGGCAGGAATCGCAGGTTCAGCAGGGTTCCGCCTGATTTGGTCTGATCGAGCTTCGACAGGGACCGGATTACAGCAGTCGGGCCGTGGGTATCGCACCCGTGCGAGGGTGAGGTTCCGTCGGAGATCGATTTCCCGGCTAGCCTTCCGTTCGGCATGGCACCCAGCACCTTGCCGAAATAGATGTGGCAGGTGGTGGAGAGCATGTTCAGGTGGAAAGTTTCACCCTTGGTGTTGGGCTTCCCGTCGATGGCCTTAAACAGGTCTTCATATACCCGGAGGGCAATAGAGTCGGCATAGTCATCATCGTTTCCGAAGAATGGGGTGCGGTTCAGGATAAACTGACGGAGCATCTCCTCTCCCTCAAAGTTCCGGGCAACAGCACCGAGGATTGCATCCATCGTATGTGTTTTATCCTCAAACACATGCTTCTTCAACACAGAAAGGCTGTCGGTAACCGTACCCAATCCCGTGCACTGTATGTAATTGGTGTTGTATCGTGCGCCTCCGTCGTAATAATCTTTCCCTTTGGCGATACAGTCATCGATCACCACAGACAGAAAAGTGGCCGGGGCGTTCTTGGCAAACATGCGGTCGATATAATTGCTTACCCTGATTTTTGTTTCGGTGATAAAGTTCAGCTGTTTCAGGAAAGCCTGATAGAGCTCTTCATAATCCTTGAAATCCCTGGGATCCCCGCAGTCGATTCCGGCGCGCTTGCCAGTTACCGGGTTGATACCACGGTTCAGTGTGATTTCCAGCACTTTCGGAACATTAAGATATCCGGTAAGCAGAAATGCTTCCTTCCCGAAAGCACCCACCTCGATGCAACCACTGCAGCCGCCTTCGCGGGCATCTTTGATGGTTTTGCCCATCCCCACCATCTCCATGATATAGATATCAGGATTAAAAACCGATGGGTAGCCGTGCCCCTGGCGGATTACGCGACAAGCGGCATTGAGAAATTTATCCGGAGTTTTTGAACTGATATGGACTGAGTTGCCGGGCTGCAGTACGTGCAGTTCCTCAACCACCTCCAGGAGCAGGTACGAAACCTCGCTGACCCCGTCGGATCCGTCGGATTTTACACCCCCGATATTGATGTTCGTAAAATCGTTGTAGGTGCCGCTCTCTCGTGCCGTGATGCCAACTTTTGGCGGTGCCGGATGGTTGTTCACCTTGATCCAGAAGCAGGAAACCAGCTCCTTTGCCTCGTCGCGGGTTAACTTTCCGGCAGCGATCTCACGCTCATAAAACGGCGTAAGGTGCTGATCGAAATGACCCGGGTTCATGGCGTCCCATCCGTTCAGTTCGGTTATGGTTCCAAGATGTATAAACCAATACATCTGGATGGCTTCCCAAAAAGTGCGCGGTGCGCGGGCAGGAACCCAGCGGCAAACCTCGGCGATTTTCAAAAGCTCTGCCTTCCGTTGCGGATTCTTTTCGGTTTTAGCCAGCTCTTCAGCCTTCTCGGCATGGCGAGTTCCGAACACGATGATCGCATCGCAGGAAACATCCATCGCCTTGAGCTGCTCGGCTTTGTCGGTAGCCTCCGGATCGTTCATGTAATCCAGCGAATCCAGGTGGGCTTTAATGTCTTTCTTGAAATCAAGCATCCCCTTCACATAGATCTTGCCATCCAATACCGTATGACCGGGGGCACGCTGCTCCATAAATTCGGTGAAAACCCCGGCTTCATATGCCTGGCGCCACTCCTCGGGCACGTGGCTGAAAATCCGTTCGCGCATGGTGCGGCCTTTCCAATACGGGATCACCTCTTTTTCATATATCCCGATATCCTCAGGATCCACATGGTAATGCTGCTGGTCGCGGCTGCTCAGTACCTGAAAATCCTCGACCGAATGACAGTTCAATTCCGGGAAAGTAGGGACTGCCTTCGGCTTCGGCCCGCGTTCTCCAACAATCAGCTCATCATCGCCAATATAGATCTCTTTCTTACTGCAATGATCCAGAAACTGCAGTGCCCGCATCATCGGGACTGAATACTTGCCGTTGTTTTCCTTATAGAAAGCAGTCTGATGAAGGGCCCGTTCGATGGTGATCGAAGGCTCAGTCTCCACGCTGAGTTTGCGCAGACGCTGTATGCGGGGATTCATTCCGGGACCGATGGCACCAGGATGCGGTTCGTAAAAGTTGCCTTCGGCGTTGGGTTGGCGTTCGGGGAGCATAGTTGGGGGAGTTAAGGGAGTTAAGGGAGTTAAGGGAGTTAAGGGAGTTGTAGAGACGCATTATTATGCGTCTTTCTTTTTTAGTTTATTAAGTTGATTAAGGGATAGAGGTTGTGGCTTTTCACCATTAACAATTCACTATTCACCAATCACTATTCACTAATCGGGGTTCCGGTCGTCCGTCTTCGGTCGTCCGTCGTCAACCGCCTACAACATCAGGCAGTTAAACAGGCAGCGGTATGCCTTCAGGAGGGTGCTATGTGCGCGGGGGTACATATTGGGTGCAAAGATAATACAGAAGTGGCGGAATTTTATCGCCTGGTGCAAAATTGTTACTGGTTACTGGTTGCTGGTTGCTGGTTAGGCCAGAACTGTCATCCTGACGGAAGTCAGGATCTCCACACACACACTCACACGAACACACACACTCAACTTGGGGATTCCGGCATACGCCGGAATGACAGTTCTGGCTTAACCAGTAACCAGCAACCAGCAACCAGCAACCAAAATTAACCAGCAACCAGCAACCAGCAACC
>CAYQFT010000100.1:0-12975 GCA_964416825.1 uncultured Porphyromonadaceae bacterium | reverse complement strand
TGCAGATCGCCTATCACCTTGAGGCTGATTATGATACGCAGAACGGATTGGCCATTCATGAAGAGCTGGAGAAACGGGGAATACTCATGCAATTTTAAGACAGCTTGGAACTAACTGTCTATTTTTTAACCACATAGGCACATTAGAACACAATAGTAGAGACGGATATATCCGTCTTTTACAAATTCTATTGTGCCCTAATGTGCCTACTGTGGTTAACAAATAGAATTGATCCCTATTCCCTGATGTTATAAGCTATCAGGTAATCCCCGTGCCGCAGCAGCAGCATTCCGTAATAGATCGATGGGTGGGCCCAGTGGGGGCCGGTGCCTTTATTGACCTTGAAGGTGCTGGTGATCTTAAATTCCTTCGGAGTGGCTTTAACCAGCGCCATGTTGCCACCCTTTTCTTCGTAGCAATAGAGCATTCCGTCGGCGGCAATGATCGGTCCCTTGTTGTGAAAATCAGCGATCCAGTAAATCTCGCCTGTATTCCAGTTCATGCAGACCCATTTCCCGCTGTTCCGCCCGGTGAAATTGGACCCGTACAAGCAGCTGTCGACCAGCACCACCCCGTGATTCTGGTTGTCGAAGGTATGATCGGCATAGCGCTCGGTAACAGACTTTCCATCAGGAGCAATCTCAAGCATAACGGATTTCACATCCCAGCCGTTGGAGATCCACAGGCAGCTGTCGCGGTAAATCGGACTGTTTGTGAAGATGGTGACATTATCCCCGTTCTTGTCCAGGAAATTGTAATGGTACGTCCAGAGGATCTTTCCGTCCGCTGCATCCACGCCAATCATATGAGTCTGGGTTGATGAAATGATGTATTTTTTCCCGCTGTGCTCAATCACGATGGGCGACATATTCGAGCGTTTGGCATGCAGGGATTCCGATTTCCACACGAGCTTGCCCGTCATCTTGTCGAGGGCAATCACGGTGGTGGTTTCGCCGGCCGGAGTCACAATGATCTTGTTATCCACCAGCAGCAAGGATTCCGATACGCCGAACATATCCCAGTTGCTGTTGTATACTTTATGAATATCCACACTCCAGATTTCTGCACCGGTTGTCGCATGGAAACAGACCAGATGATCCATTCCCGTGAGAACATACACTCTTTCTCCATCCACTGTGGGAGTGCAGCGCGCTTCAGGGAATGATTTGTTCCAGCAGCGTCCGTAGGGATTCTGCCAGAGGATCTTGCCGCTGAAATCGAGGCAGGTGAGGTACTCCAGGGTATCTTTTGTTCCGGTTGCATAGATCCGGTCTTTTGTAGCAACAGCCGAAGAAAATCCCTTGCCGATCCCTGCCGTTGCAAACAGGATTGCAGGACCCTCCGCCGTCCATTCCTTCAGCAATAAGGTATCCGTGAAAACGCCGTTCCTGTTGGGGCCGGACCATTGGGCATCCTGAGCGCCGGCTTGTTTTGGGCAGAAAGAAAGTGAAATGAGAAAAATCAGAAGAAATAGTTTTGGTCTCATGGAGTCCTGGTTTTTGCTTGAAAGATATAAAAAAGCGACAAAAACCCCCGGGTTGAAACCCGGGGCTTTCTTAATACAATGACTAGAAAAAAACCTTCGACAGACATCAGTAACCCCGGGCTTCAGCCCGGGGCTTTTTCCTACCTTTAGGGTATCCAATTTAAACCAATCCCAACCAATGTCAACCACCCGACGCACCTTTATCAGAAACCTGGCCCCGCTGGTGGCCGTTCCCTACATTCTTCCCTCCTGCATCCGGTCAAAAGCGCCCGGCAGCCGCCTCACCATGGGCTTTATCGGCATGGGCATTCAGTCGCGCTACCTGCTTTCGAAATTCGCCCCTGAGGTTCAGGTTCTTGCGGTTTGTGATGTGGACACAACCCGGCGGACTAACGGGCAGCAGTGGGTCGACAAGTATTATACCGACAATCCGGATAAGGGAACCGCGGGCTGCAAGGCCTACACGGATTACCGGGAATTGCTGGAGCGTGATGATATCGATACAGTTTGCATTGCCACACCTGACCATTGGCATGCATCCATCATCTTGCTGGCCCTGAAAAAAGGGAAGGATGTGTTTTGCGAAAAACCGCTGACGCACAATATCCAGGAAGCGATCGACGTGATGGATGGGGTAAGGAAGCACAGACGCGTCCTGCAGACCGGTTCAATGCAGCGATCGGCCAAAGAGTTCCGGGTTGCCTGCGAACTGGTGCGCAACGGCTGTATCGGCAAGATTGACCATGTGGATGCCAATTTCAGCGGTCCTCCGATTCCCTGCGACCTGCCGGAAGAAGAGATGGAACCGGGTCTCGACTGGAACTTCTGGCTCGGACCGGCCCCCATGCGGCCCTATAATTCCATTCTGAGCCCCCGCGGAGTGCATCGTCATTTCCCGGCCTGGCGCAATTACCGCGAATATGGCACCGGCGGGGTAGGCGACTGGGGTGCACACCATCTGGATATCGCGCAATGGGGTCTCGGTGTTGACGACAGTGGTCCTGTTGAGGTGAAGTTTGTTAACGGCGAGGCCACTGTGCTTTACGCCGATGGAGTTAGTGTCATCCGCAAGGATCAGGGTTTTGGCGTTCACTTCTTCGGCAGCGAAGGGGAAGTGATGGTTAACCGGGGAACCTTCAAAATGGTGCTGAAAGGCGAGACGGTTGCCGCTTACACAGGAGAGGAAACACCCGATACCAACTGTGCCGCCGAGGTTCAGAAGGCCGAGGACCGCTTCCTTAAGGATGCTAAGATCAAGCTCTATAACAGCCCGTCGCATTACCTTGATTTCCTGGAAGGGGTAAGGAACCGAACCAAGCCGATCGCTAACGAACAGGTTGGCGGCCGTACGGTGATCTCCTGTCACCTGATCAACCAGCTCTATTACCATAATGAGACCATCAGGTGGGATCCGGTTAAACTCTGTTTTGCCGGCGGTACGGGCAATCCTGCCTGGCTGACACGGGAAAATCTCAGGCAGTTTTCCTGAACCGGTTGACCGCAAGGGTGGTAAACAGAACCGATAGCCCGATCAGTGAATAGATTTCCCGGCTGATATCCGCAAAGGTTGATCCTTTCAGCATCACCATTCTGTTGATCCGCATCACATAGACTACAGGGTTGAATAAATCAACCCTCTGGGCCCATAACGGCATACTCTCAACCGGCGTAAAGATCCCGCTCATCAGGATAAAAATGATCATGAAGAAAAAGGCAATAAACATGAATTGCTGCTGGGTTCCTGAAAAGGTTGATATGAGCAGGGCAAGCCCGAGAATTCCAACCATGAAAATCGCCGAGCCAAGGAAGAGCAGAGCTATGCTTCCCTCAAAAGGAATGTTAAAAAACAGTTTCCCGATCAGTAATCCCAGCGCCAGGTCAATCAGGCCGATGACCAGGAAGGGAATCATTTTCGACAGGATAAAATGATATTTCTTGACGGGGGTAACGTTGATTTGTTCGATGGTACCTATTTCTTTTTCCTTCACCAGATTAAGCCCGGCTAGCAGGAACCCGATGGCTGTTACCAGTATCCCGAGAATTCCCGGCAGCATGAAATATTTATAATTAAGCAATTCATTATACCAGTACCGGTTGGTCACATGAATCTGGGGAGCAGGTTTGAAGGAGTTCCCGCTGATGTTCTCAGCCAGGATATTCGCATTGTAATCCCGGATCACTCCATTCAGATAAGCCCATGACAACTGCGCGGATGAGGCATTGATGGCATTTACCGATACCAGCAATCTGGCGGGATTCCCATTCCCTAATTCTTTCCCGAAACCCGATGGTATCTGCAGGATTATGTCACATTTCCCCTTGTGCATCAGACTATTGGCCTCCTCTTCGGAGAAAGTTGCATGCCTGACTTTAAAAAACGACGATCCTTCCAGCTGGGTAACCAGTTGTCGTGATTCGGTCGTCAGGTCTCGATCGATTACACCCAGTTTTACATTCTTGATCTCAAAGGTTACGGCAGGGACCAATATCAGCATCTGAACAATGGGAACCGCAAAAATCGCCTTTCCGATAACCTTGTCCCGGAAGATCTGGATAAATTCTTTCCGCAATAAGTAAAGTATTGTCCTCATCCCTTGTTCTCCTGCTGTTTTATTGCAGTCTTATTTTGAATTTCTTAATGCTCACTCCGATGAATACCAGTGTGAAGATGATCAGTATCAGCGTTTCCTTCCATACATAGAAGAAACCGGTTCCTTTAATCATGATGTTTTTTATAATGACAATGAAGTATCTCGGAGGCAATAGTGAACTGATCCAATCATATATTTTGGGCATATTTTCTATCGGGAAAATGAACCCCGAAAGCAGGATGGTCGGAAGCATCAGCCCAACCAATGAAATAAAGATTGCCTGCTGCATGGTTTTTGAAACGATGGAAATTAAAATACCCAGTGAAAGACTCATCAGAATATACAGCATACACTCGGCAAGCAGTAAAATCAGGCTTCCCTTTATCGGCAGGTCAAAGGCCAGTCGCGACAAAACCAGTATCACGATGATATTGACAAACGAGAGCAGGAAATAGGGAGCTACTTTACCCAGTATGATCTGGATCGGTTTCAGGGGCGAAACCAGCAATACTTCCATGGTTCCAAATTCTTTTTCACGGGTTATGGTTATCGAGGTCATCAGCGCACAGATCAGTATCATTATCAGGGTAATAACTCCCGGAACAAACATAAAATGACCTTTGAGTGCCGGATTGTAAAACATCCTTACCTCGGGCTGAACCAACTGGGGCTGGCCCACCGTTGTCCCCGCCAGCTCCCTGTTGAAATCGGAAATAATAGCAGAGGCATAATTGGTGATCAACGTGGCCATATTCGGTTCGGATCCATCCGTAATAATGATCAGGGAAGCCTTCCCTTCGCTGATCAGATTATGTCCGAAATCCTTTTCAAACACAAATACCGCCTTGGCTTTACCACTTCTGAGTATTTTGTCAATATCCTCGTATTTCACAAGGTTTTCAGCCTTTTGAAAGAATCCGGAGGAACAGATTTTATCGGAGATCTTTTGTGTGGTTTCATCTTTGGAAAGGTCAAGGAAAGCCACTTTCGCATCTTTTACGTCCATGCTTACCACAAAGCCGAATAGCAGGATCTGGGCGGCAGGAATCCCAAACAGGATGATCATCGTCCGGTAATCCCTGAAAATATGCAGGAACTCTTTTTTGACAAATCCAAGGAATCGTTTCATAGCCTCAGTTATTTACCGGTCTGGCAATTTTCACAAATACCTCTTCCACGGATTCAGCCTGATATTGTTTTTTAAGATTTGCCGGGGTATCGAGCGCAACAATTCTCCCTTCGCTCATGATGGATATCCTGTCGCAATACTCAGCTTCGTCCATGTAGTGGGTGGTTACAAAAACCGTAATGCCCCTTCCCGCCGCTTCATAGATCATCTCCCAGAACTGCCGGCGTGTTATGGGATCCACGCCACCGGTGGGTTCATCAAGGAAAACAATCCTGGGTTCATGTAACACAGCCACCGAAAACGCCAGTTTCTGCCGTAAGCCAAGAGGCAGATCTGAAATGAGCCGATCGCCGTATTCCCCGAAATTCAGCTTATCCAGAAGGAGACCGGTCCTTTCTTTTATCACAGCCTTTCTTAACCCATATATTCCGCCATACAGCATGATATTCTCCTTCACAGTCAGATCCTCATAGAGTGAAAACTTCTGGCACATATAGCCGATATTTTTCTTGATCTGTTCCGGTTTCTTTTTTGCATTGTATCCGGCCACAATCACTTCACCTGAGGTGGGTTCCGATAAGCCCGAAAGTATCCTGACTGCCGTTGTCTTTCCGGCTCCGTTGGCGCCCAGGAAGCCAAAGATCTCACCGGCATACACTTCAAAGTTCAGGTCATTGTTAGCCGTGAAGTTCCCGAACTTCTTCACCAGATGACGAACCGATATTACCACGTTGCCTGTCATTATTTTGTCTCCATTAACTCCAGAAACCGATCCTCAATTCCTGCTTTTGTTTCACTGATCACAACATTGCTGATACCGGTCCGGCTCAGGTAATCAAGCAGGGAATGATCGAATTCATCGTTCCTGAAAGTAACATGAACCGAATCTCCGAACGGATAAGCCGAATGAGTATTTGGATAGCTTTTCAACGCATGGATCAGCTTGAATTTTTCGGGCGCTTTTACACTGAACAGTTTCCGGCTGAACTCTTCCCTGATCTTTTCCGGCTGGTTGATCGAAAGCAGATGCCCTTCCTGGATCAGCGCCACCCGGTCGCACTTCATGGCCTCGTCCATATAAGGGGTTGAAACAATGATGGTTATGTTATAGGGTCGCAGCTTTCTGAGCATTTCCCAGAACTCCGACCGCGATACCGCATCAACACCCGTAGTCGGCTCGTCGAGGATAATCAGCCTGGGCTTATGGATCAAAGCACACGATAGTGCCAGCTTCTGTTTCATCCCTCCGGAAAGCTTGCCCGCAAGTCTCTTTTTAAAGGGTTCGATCTGTGAATAGATATCGGAAATCAGATCATAATTTTCCCTTACTGTGGTTCCGAAAACAGTTGCATAGAAATTCAGGTTCTCTTCAACCGAAAGGTCCTGGTACAGGCTGAAGCGGCCCGGCATATATCCGATGTTTTTGCGAAGCTCTTTGAAGTCCTTTTTGCTGTCCATCCCAAGCACTTCCAATTTGCCCTCATCCTGCAGGAGAAGGGTGGAGAGTATTCTGAAAAGCGTTGTTTTACCGGCACCATCCGGTCCGATAAATCCGAAAATCTCGGATTCATCAACCGAGAAGGAAATATCCTTCAGGGCCTGATTCTCCCCTAGTCTCTTGCCGATACCCGTGGCTTCGATTGCTTTTGGCATGATAGCTGGTTTCAGAAAATCGCTTCTCCCGGCATCCCCGATTTCATGGATCCGTCATTTTTAACATCAATGTTGACGGCATACACAAGTGTTACGCGCTCTTCCTTTGTCTGGATAATCTTGGGAGTGAATTCAGCCTTTCCTGAGATATAGGTTACAGTACCCGTAAATGTTGAGTAGCCTTTTTTCCCATTATCGATCCTTACGGCGCATGGCTGTCCCAGTTTTACCGATCCCAGCTGGGCTCCGCTCACATAGGCTTTCAGCCGGATCACCGAAAGGTCGGCGATTTTTACCAGGGGTTTGCCAGCAGCCGTGAGTTCCCCGGCTTCGGCATATTTTTCAAGAATCGTTCCTTTGATGGGACTTTTAACCGTGCTCCGCGAAATCTGTTCATCCAGGGTGTTTTTCTTTGAGGTATAGACCGATAATTCGGCTGCGATCGATGCCTTCTGGGTGTTGTTGGCCGCTATCTGTTTTTGCAGAACAGCCACCTGACCCGTAAGATCATCGTATTGCTTTTGGGTAGCCGCGTCATCTTTCAGCATTTTCTCAATCCGCGCAATGTTAATATTGAGATTGGCAATCTGCTGTTTCAGAATGTCATTCTGGGCTGGTATTGAGTTACTCCGCGTGCCGACACTCAACATGCCTGCATTTATTTCTTCTTTCTGGAGATGGAACAGGGTAGTATCGACGAGCGCAATTTCTGATCCCCTGTCAATTTCAGATCCCTCGGTGACATCAAATTTCAGGATACGCCCGCTGGTTTCGGCAGATACTACAACCTCCGTTACTTCAAAGTTACCATAGGCATCAGCCTTATCGGCCTGGTTATTGCAGCCGGATATAAGAAGTGCTGCGCCAATTGTTATCAATATGGATTTCATTTGCATATAAATTAATCGTTCTGGTCAATCTCTTTTCCGCTGATATTTAAGTATTCCACTCTTGCAAGCGCAAGGTTTATTTTATGAATTTCAAAGTTTATCAATGCCTGCCTTTCAGAATTCATTTCATTCAGATATTCCGTGGCAGTGAGGGTTCCGTTCTCGTATTGCGATGCAGCGGCAGCCGTGATCCTCTTCCGGATCGTGATCAATTCAGCGTCCGTTTCAATCAGGGATCTCAGACTTGAAATTTCTGCGCTCTTTGCATCCAGAAGCCTTTTGAGATTATCGGTCAGGTCATTCTTCCGGTTTTCAATGATACCCTTCTGAAGACCAATGACCTGCTTTTCATTCTTCACCTTGTTCCAGTCGTAAATATTCCACTTGACACCGGCTCCGAGAATTGCATACGGAGCAAACTCATCCTTGAAAAAGTTGCTGCCGGGAGGATTTCCATAGCCCAGGGTTGCAAATCCGAAAGCCTTGGGCATCCTTTTGCTTTGTATCACCTGCAGTGAGGCCGAAAGCTGCTCTTTCCTGAGGTCAAATACCTCCAGTTCCGGACGGGATAATTCATAGGACACCTCTTCCCGCGGTGAGGGAAGAACAAAGCCGGTTGAGCCATCAATCTCAGACCCGGTAAGGCTCGATAGAATTTTCAGAAGCGATGAGTTCCTGATCTCATTTTCACCAAGCTGCTGTTTCAGCTTGATTTTCTCAGCAGCAAGAACATCCATATCGGATTTTAATGCAACACCACTGGCCACAGCAGAACTCAGGGATGAAATCCGTTTTTCCAGAAGCTCAAGATAATTTTGCAGCAGTTCCCGCTGCCGGGCAAGCAGCAGCAGGTTGAAATAGTAACCGTTAATCTGTGCGCGGAGCTTATAGAGATCGGTTTCAGTCTGCTTCTGATTTATACTCAGATCGGCCTTTTCAAGAGCCCGTGCACCTTTGATCGCACCCCCGTCATAAAGGACCTGATTGATATCCACAGCGACCTTATACTGTTCATGCGGCATGGGTTTGATGAGATCGCTGATGCCGGGAACAGGAAGAGAGCCCAGTATATCACTCATATCAATAACTGAAGTGTTATAGACAAAACTGCCGTTTGCATCGAGCGTCGGCAGCCAGCCCCTGGAGAGGTTTTTATCCTTTAATTGCCAGATTTCAGTGTAGGCTTCCGTTTCCAGAGCCAGGGCATTGCTGCGGGCCGCTTTATCATAACACTCTTTCAGCGTCAGTACTTTTTGGGAAAAGACAGGTAATGGCGCCAACAAAATGAATAAAATCAGGAACTTCCGTTTCATGATTCAGGGTATTATTTGGTTATTGCTTTTATTACGAAATCAGCGGCATATTCTTTCCGTTGTTCGATATAGTCATCGAAACTGTAACCCATTTTCTCCATTAAGCCGGCAACGATTGCTTTGGCAACAAAAGGAAATACGCTCATTGCGGCTATGGAAGTCATCAGCTGCGGTATGGTTTCCGGAGTAATATTATATTTTGCCAGTTCTTCGTGATGTTGCTTCTCGAGTGTGGACCAAAGCTTGTGAATATCCAGACCTTGAACCAGCTTCCTGATCCTTTCCGGATTTCGGTTTATTTCATTCATGATGAAAGCGGGAAGCCTTGGATTCCTTTGGAGAAACTCAATATGTTCCCTGAAGAAAAACCGGATCTTTTCTTCCAGTGAGAGGTTTTCATCAAACACCGGAGCAAATTTGGCAAACATCTGCCCGGCAATTTTCTCAAAAACCGCATTGAAAAGATGATCCTTTGTGCGGTAGTAATAATGCAATAGTGACTTGTTGATCCCGGCATGATTGGCAATATCCTGCATTCTTGCCCCATCCATCCCATTTTTTATAAATACCTCGGTTGCGGATTCAAAGATCTTCTCCTCGGTCTGCTTATCATTTTCTGTCATAATAATTAACCATTTGGTTTAACCAGATGGTCAAAAGTAAAACAGATTTTTTATGTCTCCAAATTTTTCTGAAAAAAACAACCATGAATTTTCAGTTTTCCTGATGGCCGATGGTGATCACAAACCGGCTGCAAGCTTTTTCTGTTCTTCATAATCCTGTTAAATTTCATTGTTAATACTGATGATTACGATGCAAGGATAAATCGGGAAGATGAAGCGAAAATGAAGAAGGAGAAATCTGAATGGCACTTTTGGTTTATATATTTATCTTTATCAGTATCCTCTGCGGAAGAGGTTCGATAGCGTAAAACCATCTTAGCCGAGTATGCTTAATAAAGTGACTCTTTTTCTTGTGATCATCCTGCTGAGCCAGGGTTGTAAACCGGTGAGCGAAGTTACACATGCCCGCAACGGAGTGATTGACCTGGCCGGCTACGATCCCCGATCCGGCGAAATGATCAAGCTGGACGGGGAATGGTGCATGTACTGGAACCAGTTCTATTTACCCGGCGACCCGGCTGTCAACCCCATGTTTATGATCAGTGTTCCCCGGCGATGGAACGGTTTCACACGGGCCGGCGGCAACCTGCCAGACTATGGCAAAGCAACCTACCAACTGACCATCAGGTTAAACCCTGAATGGGTGGATCAACCGGGCAAGGCTGCCATGCTCGGACTGAAAATCCGGGATATCCATTCGGCGTATCGGGTTTACATCAACGGAAGACATTATCTCGATAAGGGAAATCTCACCGAAGGATCAGAATATAAGCCTGTTCTGGGACATGAGGCAATCTATTTTGAGGCCGACACTTCCGTTGTCGTCCTAACCATCCACGTTGCCAACTACTCCGATCCACGGCAGGCCGGAATGGATGAAAGCATTATTCTGGCTTCGCCCCAGAGCATTAAAAGGAACATGCTGACCAGTAATTTTTTATACACGATCTCCTTCGGCATCCTGTTCATACTGTTCTTTTACCACCTGATGCTGTACCTGTTCCGCCGGAAGGACAGGGTCAACCTTGACTTTGCACTGGTGTGTCTTCTGCTTTCCATACAGTCGGTGTTCATGGGGCAAAAAGCAATCTACTATGTTTTTCCAAACCTCGATGCGGATCTGTATATCAGGATTTTAATGTCTTCAATACTGGTGATTGCCTTTGCTTTCAGATATTATGGCAAATTGCTGCCGAAGGAATTTCCTGCCCGGCTGGTTAAAACAGTGACCTGGTTTTATGGGATCATGACGGTCTATTTTCTTTTCCAGCCGTTCAATATCAACAGTGTCGGCGTAGGGTATTTATTGATAACCATTCTGATGCTGGTTTATGCTTTTATCGCACAGATCGTATCAGTAACCCGGAAAAGACCCTTTGCAACTGTTATTTTTATCGGAACCTCCTTTGCAATCCTGGCCGGGATCAATGATTCTCTCCACGCCCTGGAAATTATTTACACCGGCTATTATGCCCCGTTGGGCTTCATCGCATATACATTCAGCCAGTCTCTCCTGATATCCTACAAATTCACAAAGTCCTTTAAGAAAACCGAGAAACTGTCCAATCAATTGAAATCACTGAACGAGAATCTGGAGGAATTGGTAGATAACCGTACCCGCGACCTGGATACGCTAAATCAGGATTTGACCCGATTGAATGCCACCAAGGACCATTTCTTCAGCATCATCGCGCATGACCTGAGAGGCCCAATCGGCGCAGTAACCTCCCTTTTGGAGGTCATTATTACCGATGCCGCAGATATCACGGAGGAGCATCGGAAATTGTTGCTGCAGCAGATATACCAATCCACCGAAAATACCTATAAGCTCCTTGAAAACCTGCTGACCTGGGCCCGCTCCCAGCAGGGTGAGATTGTCTATGAACCGGCTTCTTTCCGGATCGCAGAAATTGCCCGGAAGGTTGAAGATCTCCTTACAGAATCGGCACGAAAAAAAGGGATTACCCTGACCCGCGAAATTGCTTCTGACTGCAAGGTTTATTGCGACGAAAACATGATCGAGACCGTTCTGCGAAACCTCGTGAGCAATGCAATAAAATTCACCGGCCAGGGCGGGAAAGTTACCATCAGTGCATCGCTGCATGTCGATGGTCAGGTTTTAGTCAGCGTTGCGGATACCGGAACTGGAATGTCTCAAACCCTTCTGAACTCACTTTTCAATATCGATAAAAAAACTCCGGGGATGAAGGGCACTGAAGGTGAAACCGGTACGGGCCTGGGCCTGATCATATCCGATGACTTTTTGACCAAACATGGAAGCAAGCTTGTCGTCACTAGCGAGATCAACAAAGGCAGCACCTTCTCCTTCGCACTGGCAAGGATCGGCGAGTAGATTCCAGAGCGCCAGACTTGAATATTTTGCGGCAACCGGGACGAAAGAGTTCACCCGCAAAGATTACATGAATGTTTTTAAGAATATCTCCACGGCCACCGCCAGCCGCGACCTGAAAAAGGGAACCGATGAAAACCTTCTGGAAAGGGAAGGACTGAAAAACAAAACCACATACAAAATCAAACCTGCCTGAAAGAAATTTGCAGGTTAAATATTTTGATATATTTTCGCATCGTGAACGATAAAATCACAAGCGATATAAAAAATGAATCTATGGTCTACGAACAATTAAAACTCAGCAACCAGCTTTGCTTCCCCTTTTACGCTGTTTCCAGACTGATTATCAGGGAGTATCAGCCTCATCTGGATAAAATGGGCATAACCTACCCACAGTACCTTGTACTGATGGTTCTTTGGGAGTCTGATGGGGTTTCGGTTAATGAGATTGCCCAGAAACTGATTCTGAATACCAATACGGTGACACCCTTGCTGAAACGTATGGAATCACTCGGGATCATTGAGCGCAGGCGGTCGGGGAGCGATGAACGGAAGGTATTGGTAAACCTGACAGAGCGTGGCCGGGCCATGCAGGAGGAAGCTTCTGAAATTCCCGGAAAAATGGCTCTTGGCCTGGATACCGGAGGCTTAACTCTGCCAGAAATTTCTCACCTTCGGAGCACCTTGAATATTCTGATTCAGTCATTGCAGAAAAAATAATGATTAATACGTAGTAAGATGGAAAACACCATACGCAAAACACTCAATATTGAGTCCGTAAAAGAATTATGGACGAAAACTTACAACACCGAAGGGAAACCGGATTGGTCGCATATTTTCCCCTATTACCATAAGGACATGGTCTTTCAGGATACTATTCAGCATTTGAATTGATGCTGCATAGTCATCCATTCTGTAATATAACCAGGCAATCTTATAA
>CAYQFT010000099.1:0-13412 GCA_964416825.1 uncultured Porphyromonadaceae bacterium | reverse complement strand
TGCTTTGCTTTCGCTTGAAAAGGCCAGCAATGCAGACGTTGAACCAATAAAATCCGATATAATCCTGATCGGCTTCTGGCATTCCGGATGGGCGATAACCAAAGCATCGGGATAATCGTTTTTTAACAGCAATATCTTCTCGAGGGAGAATTCTTCATGTACATGGCAGGCTCCGTTCCAAATGAGCATATCTCTGCCTGTCAGACTATTGAGATAGTTTCCAAGATTTCTGTCGGGCGCGAAAATGATTTTCTGGTCCATGGGAATCTGCTCGACAATTTTTCTTGCGTTGGTCGAGGTGCAGCAAATATCCGAAAGCGCCTTGATGGCCGCAGTGGTGTTCACATAGGTGATCACAATATGGTCGGGATGTTCGTTGCGGAATCTGCTGAATTCATCGGCTGGGCAGGAATCAGCCAGAGAGCATCCGGCATTGAGGTCGGGGATCAGTACTTTTTTTCCGGGCGCCAGTATTTTCGCGGTTTCAGCCATGAAATGAACGCCGGCAAACAGAATAATGTCGGCCGAGGCATTGGCTGCGGCTCGGGAAAGGTCAAGGCTATCTCCCACGAAATCTGCTATTTCCTGTATTTCTGCATCCTGATAATAATGGGCGAGAATGATGGCATTCTTTTCTTTAGCCAGGCTTCTGATTTCCCGGACCAGATCGATTCCCGGGCTGATGGGTTCATCCACAAATCCTTTTTTTAGCCAACTTTCCTTCATCTTTTGTGCCTTTCGGGCTGCAAAATAAGGAATTTTCATTTAGAAGGCGGTTGACTTCTTAATCGCTGAAAATAGACATTGAGGAAATTTTCACCGGAAACAGGAGCACCGGAATAAAAAACATCCTCGAAAACAGTACCCTCGCAAAGTTCCCCCGGACTCCCGGTGATCAGGGTTCCACCTCTTTTGAGCAGCCATAGTTCATCTGCAACCTGCAGCGCCAGGTCAAGATCGTGTGAGGAAAATAGAATTGATTTACCGGTTTCAGTGGCCAGCTTTCTCAGCAGCTGCATCATGGAAACACGGTTTGGGAGGTCGAGGTGGGCGGTGGGTTCATCCAGTATGATCAAAGGGGTATCCTGGGCCAATGCCTTGGCGAAAAGCGCCCGCTGCTGTTCCCCATCGCTCATCTCATTCACCATCTGGTTCCGGAGGTCCCAGAGGTAGGTCCATTCGAGGGATTGACGGATCATTTTTCTGTCGTCTTCACCCAAACGGCCCAGCCAGTTATTGTAGGGATACCGGCCCATCGCAACCAATTGAAGCACGGTAAGGTTCCTTACATCAATCCTTCCGGTGAGCACGACACTCAGAACCCTCGCGGTTTGCCGCACCTGGTTGCTTTTTACGGGCTGGCCCATGACTGTGACGGTTCCGGAAAGTGCAGGCTGCAACCCGGCCAGCGTTCGCAGCAGGGTAGATTTTCCGGATCCGTTCGGGCCGAGCAGTCCCACCACACGGCCCTTTTTCAGGCTGATATTCAGATCTGCAGAGAGCACCAGGGAGTTTTGCTGATGTGCCCGGTACCCAATGCTGAGCCGGTTTGTGGCGAGTACGGTGGTATCCTGCAGATCTGTCATTCCGATAATGAATTACGGTTCCGGCGATTCCGGAGAATAACCCAGATGAGTATCGGTGCTCCAAAAAGGGAGGTGACGGTATTGATCGGCAGTACCTGCGGCGCTGCCACCATTTGTGCCAGAATATCACAAACCAGCAGAAGGATCGAGCCGCACAGGATTGAGGCAGGAAGGAGGATGCGATGATCGGGGGTACGGAAAACTCCCCTTGCCAGATGAGGAACGGCTACTCCCACAAAAGCAATCGGTCCGGTGAATGCAGTTAAGGCACCTGCCAGCAGACTGGTTACAATGATGATCAGATAGCGGGTCCGTTTAACCGGCACCCCGATGGCCCGGGCCTGGGTCTCGCCTAATTGCAGGGCATTCAACGGCTTCTGCAGGGTTATTGCGATCAGTATTCCAATAACAACTATAGGCACCAATGTTCGCAACTGCGGCCAGTAAACATCGCTGATACTCCCAAAAGTCCAAACCAGGAAGGAATGAACGCTGTCAGGATCACTCAGGTATTGCAAAACGCTGACGATAGCGCCGGTAGCACTGCCGAACATCATTCCGATGATCAGGATCGAGACCGAATCGGAAAGCCGCAAGGATAAGAGAATAACCAGAAGCATGACCAGAAAGGCACCGGTCATGGCCGCCAAAACCATTCCCCAATTTCCCAGAGGCAAGGCCTGGATCAGGGCATCCCCGCCCCACCAGGCAGAAGCCATCATCAATAGTGCAACGCCCAGACTGGCACCGGAACTGACGCCCAAAACATACGGACCTGCCAGCGGATTACGGAACAGGGTCTGCATGAGTAGCCCGCAAACAGCGAGGCCGGAGCCGGTTAAAACTGCTGTGAGCGCTTTGGGCAACCGAAAGTTTGTGATGATCAGGGAGAGGTTGGCATCCCCTTCGCCTGATAAGATTTTGCTGAATTCTCCGGCGGATATCCTGACGCTGCCAAAAATCAAATCGGCAAAAAAAGCGAGCAGCAAAAGAATAATAAGTAAAATAAAATAGGCCGGAATACGTCCCCTCATCAGCAGATCAATTAAAAATCAAAGGTTTATAATAAGTCCAGCTATGCCCTGGCACCAATTCAGGATGTCCAATATACAACAAATCAGCCAAAATGCGGTCGGGCCTCACCACCCCACTCTCCCAATAATCGTTTCCTCCATGACCATTCAATCGGTTGGTAAGGGTATAAACCCTTTTCTCACGGACAGCCCGAAAAACAACGTACCGTTCCTCTTCAGCGAGCAGCTGAGAAAGGGAATCAGCCGGTGCTCCTACCCAAAGCGGTGCATTCGCCACTTTGTTAACCACCGTCTCAAAATTCAGCGCCAGGCTGGCCGATTGCTGAGCATCTTTCCATGGATAATCCATGCCCGCATCCTTGAAAAGAAATGCCAGATAATTAAGCCCGCCGGGCATATACCAGGTCCCCTTGAAATTGTTGCCCGTAAACACCACGGGCTGATCCTCACAGGCCCGGCCAATTGAAGAGAGCCGGTTGTATTCCTTCTCAACCACCGCAAATACCGAGTCGGCTTCATGGAGATGACCGGTGATCTTGCCAAATACCCGGATCCACTCCGCCCTGCCTAATGGAGTAGATTCCATCCACTCAAGAATATAAAGCACCGGAATACCCATTTCCGTTAAACGCGGATCGGGATTGAACTGACCCTCGATGCCAGACTGCATTACCAATGATGGTTTCTGCGCAATGAGAGACTCCAGGTTTAGTTCAAGATCACGGCCGATACTCGAAAGGCTTCCGTTCAGGTACCGGTTATACAGGACAGAATCATAAAGCCGGTCGGGATTATTGCAGCCAACCAGGCAGTCACCCGCCCCAATGGCTGACAGGAATCCGGCATGGGTGGTGGATGAAACAGCCAGTCGCTCTGAAGGGATTGAAATATCAGTAATTCCCGATTTTGCAGGCGCATTGCTGCCGGCATCCAGTAACCTGTACCTGGCAAAAACAGTTCCGGGGTTCCATGGATCCGTCAACACCAGGATAAGACCATCCCCCCCTGACTCCCAGCGGAATCCCTTTGCATAGCGTGGCTGCAAAACCGTCGAATCAGAATATTGAAATTGATTCTCCGATAATTGACCAGACTTCGTTCCAGCCGTCTTGCAGCCAAAAACGGCTACAAATAAGGCAACCCCCAAAGCAATTCTCAACCTTCTAAACCTTCTAAACCTTCTAAACATTCTAAACATTCTCAACCTTATAAACATATATAGACCGGGAGGACCACGGGTCCTCCCCTACGCTGCACCTTATTCAACCAATTCAACCAATTCAACCAATTCAACCTCCAAATATACCACCTACCTCTAATCAATTCCTTAGAATCGTTCTAAATAAGAAAATTCCTTATCTTTGCTACCCTGCTATGACATTGGATGAATTATTGACCGACCAACGCGGCATTATTGTCAAAGTAAGAGGCCGCGGTGTTTTCCGGAGAAGAATCCTGGAGATGGGATTTATTCCGGGTAAGGAGGTACAGGTCATTCGGGCAGCTCCTCTCAAGGATCCTGTCGAATTCCGCATTATGGATTCCTATGTGTCCCTGCGCCGGGCTGAAGCCAGGCTCATAGAAGTTATTCTGCCTGGCGACTCTTTTGTACCCTTGCAGCCGGTTGAGCCTGATGCCCGCCATCATCATCACCGCCATGACCGTGATAATCAGCCTTACACCGAAGGTGAGATTTCGCATCCCATCGGCCATGAGCGAAAGCATCGCCATCACCATGATCGTTATGTTCGTGACAAGAGCACGGAAAAGCCATTCAAGTACCGCTTCAAGCCCGGTCTTGATGTCGCCCTGGTAGGCAACCCTAATTGCGGGAAAACATCGATATTCAATCTGGCCAGCAATTCGCGGGAGCACGTAGGAAATTATTCCGGGGTAACCGTGGATTCCAAAGAAGCCGAGCTGCTTTTTGAGAATTACAAAATACGTATTACTGATCTCCCGGGCACCTATTCACTATCAAGTTTCAGCCCCGATGAGCTGTTTGTAATTCGCCACCTGCTCGCTGAACAGCCCGATGTGGTTGTCAATGTGGTGGATGCCTCCAATCTGGAGCGGAATCTCTACCTGACCACTCAATTGATCGACATGGACCTTCCGGTGGTTATGGCCCTGAATATGTATGATGAATTTGGGGAAAAGGGTGACCGCTTGAACTACAAATATCTGGGTAAATTATTGGGAATTCCGATCATACCAACCGTTGGGGTAAACGGGAAGGGAATTGACAAGCTATTCCGGAAAGTTATTGACGTTAGTGAATTGAAGGAAAAAACTGCACGGCATATCCATATTCAGTATAATCCGGAAGTCGAGATTTCGATCAGGCGCCTGCAGGACGAGATCTGGAAACT
This sequence comes from uncultured Porphyromonadaceae bacterium, assembly GCA_964416825.1. Lineage (GTDB taxonomy): Bacteria > Bacteroidota > Bacteroidia > Bacteroidales > UBA12481 > UBA12481. The sequence continues at coordinate 8,420 of CAYQFT010000099.1, read as the reverse complement.
GCCTGATTTTTCGGATCTGTTCTCAAGCCGTTTTATCGCGATCAAACTGCTGGAGAAAAACAAGGATATTCTTTCGATACTCACGGATGATTTCGATGCGGATGAACTGGTCAGGTTATCCGAACGTGAAATTTTACGGATTGAAAACCTGTACAAGGAAGACATTGAAACTCTTTTTGCCGACTCCCGGTACGGTTTTATATCGGGAGCGCTTAAAGAGACCCTGGTCAGATCGGAGAAAAATCTGACCGACATTACTCCAACCAGCCGGATCGACGCCATCCTGACTCACAAATGGCTGGGTTTCCCGATCTTCCTGCTTTTCCTGTGGATCATGTTTCAGTCCACCTTCAATCTGGGGAAATATCCGGTCGGCTGGATTGAATCCGGCGTCAGCGCCCTGTCGGGCTGGGTGTACGGCGGACTTTCACCGGGAATTCTGCGGGACCTTTTGGTTGACGGGATCATCGGAGGAGTTGGAGGTGTCCTGGTTTTTTTACCTAACATACTGATCCTGTTCCTTTTTATTTCTTTCATGGAGGATACCGGGTACATGGCCCGGGTCGCATTTATCATGGACAAACTGATGCATCTCATCGGTTTGCACGGTAAATCCTTCATTCCTCTCATCATGGGCTTCGGCTGCAATGTCCCGGCTATCATGGCCACACGAACCATCGAAAACCGCGGTGACAGGCTGATAACCATGCTGATACTCCCACTGATGTCATGCAGTGCACGACTGCCTGTCTATATTCTTATTGCCGGCATCGTTTTTCCCGGCCAGGCGGCCAACACAATATTTATGCTGTATCTGGTTGGCGTTATTTTATCGATCATCATGGCCCTGATCTTTAAAAGCACGCTGTTCCGCAAAAAGGAGGCTCCCTTTGTGATGGAACTGCCGCCTTACCGCTCACCCCGGATGAAGGCTGTAGGCAAACACATGTGGTTCCGCAGCCAGCTGTATCTGAAGAAAATTGGCGGAATCATCCTGATTGCCTCTGTGATCATATGGGCGCTCGGATATTTTCCCAGGACGGAAGGAACAAAAACGCAGCAACTGGAAAACTCAGCGATCGGTCATATCGGAAAAGCCATCGAACCAGCTCTCGCCCCACTGGGTTTTGATTGGAAAATGTCGGTAGCACTTCTATCAGGAGTAACTGCCAAAGAGGTTGTAATCAGCACCCTAGGTGTACTTTATCAGGATGAAGACAGTGAAAAGCCCTTGCAGCAGCGGATGATGGAATCCCGTCACAGCTCCGGAGAGCTAAAGGGCGAGGTGGTGTATAGCCCAAAAGCTGCCATGGCTTTTATGCTTTTTGTCCTGATATATGTCCCGTGCATTGCGGTTCTCGCAGCAATACGCAGGGAATCCGGCAGCTGGAAATGGGCCCTGTTTACCATATTCTACATGACAGCCCTTGCCTGGCTGGTTGCAAAAATCGGCTATATGGTGATGTAATCTAACCAATCCTGGAGGAAGGTGCTACCACAACCACATGTTGAGTTGTGATATTACTGTTCCTATTAATTCTCCCTCAATTTTTCTGATCCCAATCTTCCGACAGGCCTAATTCCGCCCTTGTTACAAATTCCGGAACTGAATCTCTAAAAATAGTTGTCCGTTTTTCTCCATTCTCAATCGTCAATTGCATATATACTATTGAACTAAAAATTAGTGGTATGGATTTGGACAGAATTTACAAGCTTAAACAGGAGGTGGTTATGCATGCATTCGGTGACCAGGTTTATGTAATTCCAGTAAGGGATAACCTTGCAGATATGACGCATATCCTGGGACTAAACATGACGGCAGCTAAAATCTGGAATGAACTCAGCAGCGGAATTACACCTGATCAGGTGATCCGGGATCTTGCCGCTGAATATGAAGCACCTGCCGTGGAAATCCGGCATGAAATGGTTCGGTTCCTGTGTGAAATCAAAGATTTTTTTGAAGATGATACTCAATCTGGCCGGATTCAGAATTAAGCTGGTTATTGCTGATTCTCTGGAATACCCTCGATTATCAGTCAACCATGCAAGTCTTCTGTCGCGAGGACAGGAAGATCTTACTCTCGAAATCCGGTATTCTGACCCTCCCTTTAGGTCAGAACCCATCATGGGTTTCGCTCCGATGGAAATGAACCTCCCGAGGCTTGCCGAACGGTCGGGTAACTGTTTCTGGAAAATGGGCATTGACGGAACCAACGTCCATCTGTCCGGCACTTTCCCCGATGATCTGCGGCGTGCCCCGTGGGAAATGACGATTAACATGGCTGACCAAACAGGTTTTGTGCGGGTTTCATCCAGCCTGAGGAACCGTGATCCGTTACGATATCCGGTTGATGCTCTTATTATTTACTACCTCGGACTGTTCAATGGCGGAACCATCATTCATTCCAGCGGAGTGGATTTCCAGGGAAGCGGCTTCCTCTTTGCCGGGCATTCGGGTGCCGGTAAAAGCACTATAGCCCGATATTGTCAGCTGGCAGGCGCCCGCATACTGCATGATGACAGGATACTGGTGCGCCGACACGGCGACACCGTTACGGCCTATCGCATGCCCGTATATCCGGGAAGCTTGCCTGCCTCAATGCGACTCGAAAAACTATTCTTTATTGAACAATCAAAAAAAATCTATGAAATACCCCTTCCCGACCAGGTCACCTTTGAATTACTTGCCGGCCATGCCGTTCAGCATCCCTTCTATAGCGAGCTTATTACCCGCCAGGTTGCCAACATTGCTTCCATTGTTGAGGCGGTGCCGGGATTCAGGCTGGGGTTTCCAGCAGATGCTCAAATCGGCAATTTTCTTAAGAAGAGGTGCTTCTCCGGAGGAGACTCTGTTGCCTGTGGAATTGCTTCGCTGCCTGATCCGCGGGGGATTAACAGCCAGACTGGGCTCAGCCGGTAGCTCCATGACCCCGGCAATCCCGGAAGGCAGCTGCTTATTAATTGAGCCGGCAGGTAAAATTATTCAAAAGGGTGAAATCGTGCTGTTCTCCCATGGCTCCCTTTTAGTTGCCCACAGGGTAATAAGTATTTCTGATATGAATGGGGAATTGAGAATTCAGACTCGCGGTGACGGATGCGCGGAACCGGATTACCCAATCAGCCCGAACCAGCTCATTGGTCTTATCGCACACTGTCATGCCTGACTCCTGGCGTTTTATCCTGAGGAGATCCTTCAGGGGGGATTCGGTCTGGACCTGGATCTTTCTCCTTACCAGTCTTGCGGAAGCCAGTCTCACCTATGTCTGGATCAGGGCTGGAATCGGCGCTGCCGGCAATCAAGGGCCTGGCTTGCCGATTGCGCTCCTTTTCGGAGTCCTGGTCGTGGCCGGATTTGCTATAAAGACGGTGCGCCGATGGTCGGGAATGCGCCTTGATATGCTGCTGCACAGTCTTTTTGAAATCGAAATCCTGAAACTCCCGGTTTTTTGTGATCCTGCCACAGAGCATCAAACCATCCGGTATCGGGCCTTATGGAATTACACCGGCCTTCCCTTCCAGATTAATCTGTTAACCAATAATCTGTTAACCGGAACGCTGTCTCTTTCGGTCCTATTAACTCCCGGCCTCATGATTTGCAGTTACGTGCCTTTCATTCTTATCCTGACAGCATCTGTTGAATTCATCCTCTCAAAAAAGCTGGCCATCCGGGAACACCAGTTCGAACTGAGCCAGTCGGATCAACTGCGGGAACTCTCCCAACAAAGAATCGGGTACGTTAACCATGGAGGAGGCATAGAGGCATTGCACAAGATCATAAATGGCCAGGCTCATGTAAATAGCGGAATCATTGAATTTGAAAAGAAGAGGCGCCGCCTGATCCTGGTTCACCGGATCCCGCAGGCGTTGGCTCTATGTTTAATGGTTCTGGCCTATACGGGTACGAACCACAGATTGACCGACCTGCCGGTTATAGCCATCGCTGCCTGGAAAGCCTGGCAGGCCATAGCAAGCCTGGCGCCCGCGGTCACAGGTTGGGTGAGGGTTAAAGAGTTGGTGGATGAATGCTATAAGGTTTTTACTAACCAAACGTATGAGCATCAAAATGATACAACCATCGGCGGTGGAGGTCAGGGCCCGTCGGTTCCTTATAAGCTTGCTCCGGCTTGAACAATTTCAGGGATTGGACGCCCTGGATGATATTCCGGCGGATGGAGTTACCTGGACCAGCCTGATTAACCAGGCGAAAACGGAAGGACTGGAAGCCTTCCTGGGACGCATCAGCATCCAGGCCGGCTGGGCATCGCTTATGCCAGCTGAAATCCGGAACTATCTATCGGAAAGGTGCCTCCTCCATAGAATCCTGACATCGGAATGCATCAACGAATACCTCAATCTTGCACAGAAATTTCAATTATCAGGAATCGATGTTATCCCGATAAAGGGTATTGCCCTGATCCAATCCCTCTATCGCGAGACCGGCGACCGATCTTTCAACGATATGGATCTGCTGGTGAGGCCTGAATCTGTTGACCTTGCTGCCGGTATCCTTGTACAGTCGGGCTATGAGCCGGATCCATACCGTTCCAGATTCGGTGTTAAGCCGGCACATTTTCTTCACCACCACCTGCCTCCCTTCCGTAAAGGCAGGGTGACGATTGAACTGCATTACAAATTGCTACCCGGAGGCTCCGAAAGATTTACGCGGTCGTTTTTCTCGTCCGCAGATAACGGTTCAGGCGGTCAGGTAAAATTGTTCCCTGAGAAATATCACCATGCGGTATTTTTAGCTGCCCATCTTGACAAGCATGCCTCACACGGGCAGAGCCAATTGCGACTGATCCGCGACCTTGCCTGTTCATTAGGCAATGATCGGGTAAGTTGGAGCAGGTGTTCAGTGTTGGCAGCTTCGTTTGGCCTCGGGCAGGAATTCCAAAGGGCTGAGGCAATTTACCGGAATATCTATGTGTCATCGGAAACTGAATGTGTGATTCACCACCCTGGTAAGCCAGTCGTCCGCTCAAGGTTTGCAATGTTTAATTCCTTGAAAGCCCTCCCAGGGTGTCATCTGAAAATCCTGGCTATTGCCGACTTCCTTTTTCCTTCAACACGTTATGTCAGGTCGCATTATCCTCAATGGACCGGCCTTTGGCTTCCCTTGTGGTATGTATTTCGGGTTTACCGTGGATTTCGCTGGCTGTTAACCCGATAAAAAAAAGGCGGTTTTGCCGCCTTTCTCTGATATTCTACCTGTTAAATCTTGGATTCGGTCTCCTGGGGCCGCGTCCGGGTCCATCCGCCCTGGGTACAGCAACCTTGACAACAATCTGGCTTCCCTTAAACTCGGTCTCATTCAGTGAATCAATTGCTTCCTGAGCCTCCCGATCATCAGACATTTCCACAAAACCATACCCTTTCGACTGATTGGTTTCGCGGTCAAAGATCACTTTCGCCGAATCAACTCGGCCATAATTTTCAAAAAGCCCCTTCAGGTCTTCTCCCTGAGTTTCAGAGCTTAACTTGGCTACAAAAATGTTCATGATGGAGAAAAAAATAGGTTAAGTAATACGTCTAATACAAAGATGAAAAACTTTTCAATCACTCCAACCTGATCACCAATATTTTACACAAAACCCCATACCCCATACCCCATACCTGAAACCCATTTCCTATCTTCGCCCCATGCCCCGCTTTGATAAAAATAAAACCCTGACCCTTAGTGATGCCATCAAGGTAACACGTCCAACCGCTTTTATGGTGATGGCTAAACCGATCGGGCCTGTTTGCAACCTGAACTGTTCCTATTGCTATTACCTGGAGAAGGAACATCTCTACCAGGAAACCAGGAATTTCAAAATGTCAGACGAGGTTCTGGAATCGTTTATAAAACAATTTATTGAATCCCAAGAGGTTCCACTGGTCACCTTTACCTGGCAGGGCGGCGAACCTACGTTGCTTGGCCTGGAATTCTTCGAAAAGGCCATCTCTCTGCAGCAGAAATACCGGGGACGCAAAAAGATTGACAATGCATTCCAGACCAACGGAACCCGGCTGAATGAGGATTGGTGCCGGTTTTTTAAAAAGAATAATTTCCTCGTTGGCATCTCGGTTGACGGCCCGGCAGCCGTGCATGACCGGTATCGGAAAACAAAAACAGGAAAGCCGAGTTTTGAGGAGGTGATGAAAGGCATTAAGCTGCTGAAAAGGTTCCGGGTTGAGTTCAACACCCTGTCGGTGGTTAATAATGCCAATGTGAACCAACCGCTCGAAGTATACCGGTTTCTGAAGCGGGCCGGCAGTGGTTTTTTGCAGTTTATCCCGATAGTGGAACGCTCCACTGGATCGCCCACTGCTGATGGGCTTACCCTGGTTCCACCAGTATACGGTGAAGGTGCAGCGCTGACGGAATGGTCGGTCAGAGCCCGTCAATATGGCAAATTCATGATCTCGATATTCGATGAATGGGTCAGAAATGATGTTGGTAAGGTATTCGTTCAACTCTTTGACGTCACGCTGGCGAATTGGGTTGGCGCATCACCCGGACTCTGTGTTTTTGCGGAGACTTGTGGAGAAGCTGCCGTGATGGAACACAACGGTGATGTCTATTCCTGTGATCATTTTGTTTACCCTGAGTACTTCCTCGGTAACATTCTGGAGAATCCCCTGGCCGGCCTGATGGGGCAACACCGGCAGATTCAGTTTGGCAAGGATAAGAGGGATACTCTCCCAAGGCAGTGCCTCCTTTGTGAGGTCAGGTTTGCCTGCCACGGTGGCTGTCCGAAGAGCCGTTTTGCAACCACTGCAGATGGCCAGCCCGGACTGAACTGGTTATGCGAAGGGTACAAGATGTTCTTTGAACATGTTAAACCCTATATGGATTTTATGGCAAACGAACTCACCCATGAACGGCCTCCCTCCAACATTATGTCCTCCCCCCTCCTCAAATCGTAAATCGTAATTTGTAAATCGTAAATCCGTCAATGAATTTTAACATCATATCTGACTTCGTTCCCACCGGCGACCAACCAGAAGCCATCAGGCAATTGGTGGAAGGCTTGGAAACAAAGGTTCCATATCAGACCCTCCTCGGGGTGACCGGCTCCGGGAAAACATTTACGATTGCCAATGTAATCAACCAGGTTCAGCGGCCTACCCTTGTGCTTAGTCACAACAAGACACTTGCGGCTCAGCTGTATGGCGAGTTCAAGACATTTTTCCCCGAGAATTCGGTTGAATACTTCGTTTCTTACTATGACTACTACCAGCCCGAAGCCTACCTGCCGGTTTCAGATACCTATATCGAGAAAGACCTTTCCATTAATGATGAGATAGAAAAGCTCCGGCTGAGTGCGACCTCAGCCCTATTGTCCGGCCGGCGTGATGTGATCGTAGTTGCTTCGGTCAGCTGCATATACGGCATCGGAAATCCTGATGATTTTCATAGTAACACCATCGCGGTTCAGAAAAAGCAAAAACTTGCCCGGAACAAGTTCTTAAGGATGCTCGTCGACAGCCTTTACAGCCGCAACGAGGTTGAGTTCTCGCGTGGTAATTTCAGGGTAAAGGGTGACAGTGTGGACATTTACATCGCCTACGGAGATGTGGCCTATCGGATTCTGTTCTGGGGAGATGAAATTGACGAGCTTGAGATTTTCAATCCTGTAACCGGTCACACCATTGAGAAACCTGATTCGCTGACGATATATCCGGCTAACATTTTTGTAACGACAAAGGATCGGATTAAAACCGCCATTAATCAGATTCAGGATGACATGGTTAAACAGGTTGAGTATTTTCACGAAATTGGCAAGCATCTGGAAGCCAAACGTCTGGAAGAGCGAACCGTGTTTGATCTTGAAATGATCCGGGAGCTGGGACATTGCTCAGGTATCGAGAACTACTCCCGATATTTTGATGGCCGTGCGCCGGGAACCCGTCCTTTTTGCCTGCTGGACTATTTCCCTGACGATTTCCTGACCGTGATTGATGAAAGTCACGTTACCATTCCCCAGATACGCGCCATGTTCGGGGGCGACCGTTCCCGCAAGCAAAACCTCGTGGAGTATGGGTTTCGCCTCCCCGCCGCACTTGATAACCGGCCGCTGAAAATTGACGAATGGGAAGGGCTGACCGGCCAAACCCTTTTTATGTCGGCAACACCGGCAGCCTACGAACTGGAAAAATGCGAAGGAATTGTTGTTGAACAGGTTATACGTCCCACCGGCTTGCCCGATCCGATTATTGTGATCCGGCCATCGGGTAACCAGATCGACAACCTGCTGGGGGAAATTCGCGAGAGAGTAAGGAAAAATGAGAAAGTGCTGGTAACCACCCTCACAAAGAGGATGGCTGAAGAGCTGGCAAAATATCTGACCCGCATTAACGTCAACTGCCGTTATATCCACTCCGATGTGGAGACACTTGAGCGGGTTGCCATCATGGACGGCCTGCGGGGCGATGAA
>CAYQFT010000098.1:0-13479 GCA_964416825.1 uncultured Porphyromonadaceae bacterium | reverse complement strand
TTATGAATTATGAGTGGGGGCGGGAGTTGTTCGTTTTGCTTTGTGCAACTCCGGATTCTCTCTGTGTGACTCTGTGTAATAAAAAAAATGTCACAGAGTAACACGGAGGTAAAAGAGTTCCACAGAGCCACTAGCCCGCTCGCCCACTCATGCCGTCGTATCCTCGTACCCTCGTACCCTGGTATGATCAGATCTTTATGAACAATTTATTTTTGTACAGCCAGTAACAGATGTACCACAAGGATGCCCATGCAGCCAGGCTGGTTGTCATGGCTATGGTAATTTCGCCACCCCATGAAAAAAGGGCTGTGGTGAATGGAATGAAAATCTTCCTGATCAGTGTTGCCCCGCCCAGTTCAAAAAACAGGTAGATAAAGATGCAGTTCATCCCTACAACAACGAAGAACCGGGAGCTTTTGGCCATCAGTTTTTTAACATCGATGATCCAGTAGGAAAGGGTAAGTGCCAGGATGGCCCAGCCTCCGCTGGCGAATACAAAGGATGAAGTAGCAATTTTTTTGATAATCGGGGTTACATTCAGCAGGTCTAGTGAAAAACCGATCGCCAGGCCAGTAATACCGGCAATTAGAAGAATTTTTATTTTTTCACTGGCACCCTTGCTGCTCATCAGCAGCTGGCCGCAAAGTACTCCCCAGACTGTATGAGCAATTGTTGGGATGGCATTCAGCGAGGCCCAGATGCTTGTTTTTTCAACACCCTCAATGTGATTGTTTACCCAGGCTCCCAGGTTTTGATAGGGTTCCCAGGCATTGTTAAAACCTTCCACCGGGAAAAATCGGTAGGCTAGATCAGTAACCAGCAGAACAACCAATGTGAAAACCAGCTGAAAGGTAACACTTCTGTTCCGGATCAGGAATGCCGCAAGGTAGGTTACTGAAAGCTGGGCCAGCACATCCTGGAACCTCCAGACAATACGGCCCGGTCCAACGCAGTACAAGGCCCATCCCAGGAAAAGCAGCAACAGCGATCTTTTGACGGCATGTTTTAGGATGGATTGATCAGAGAAGCCCTTTTTCCGGCGGTTGGCTATGGCAAATGGTATGGCGACGCCAACGATGAACATAAAAAATGGCTGGATCAGATCCCAGAAATGCAACCCGTGCCATTCATGATGACTGAATTGGGTGCCCAGAAATTTCGTGATTCCAGTGTTGATGTCATCCAAATGCCCATATATTCCGGTACTCTCGCCAATCAGTAAAAACATTGTCAGTCCCCGGAAAAAGTCGATGGAGGCAAAACGCTCTCCCTGTGAAACGTCCCGGCCCAGATTTTTTGTCTCAGTCATAATGCCAATAGTTTAAGCTGCATAGTTAGTTTGGTACTGTAAATTTCATAATTTTTTTAATATAACCTAATCGCCGGAGGCTCCTCCTGAAAGTGATGAGATATGAGTAATGAGACAGGTGGCGGGGGTGTGCGGGCAGGAGGTTGTTACAGGGGGAAGGGGATTTTCGTTTCGGCGTCTTCGTCGATTTCGATTGGCCGGGTATCCTGGAAGGCCTTGATGCGGGATACCATCAATGAAATTCCGATGCCAAAGACTCCGATTACTGCGAAAGAATAACGCAGTCCGAACATCTCGGAGATGTAACCGATCAGAGGAGGGCCCATCAGGAAAGCCAGGAAGCCCACACTCGAAACGGTTGCCAGGGCTATACCTGCCGGTACCCTGGTCTGTTTTCCTGCCGTGCTGTAGACCGTCGGGACGATGCTTGAAACCCCCAGTCCGATTACCATAAAGGCGATGGTACATGTCACAAGGCCGGGGAACAGCACAGCGGTAAAAATGCCGGCAGAAATCATGATGCCACAAACCTGGAGAAGACTTTTGCGCCCGATCCGGGCAATCACCCTGTCGGCCATGAAACGACCGGCAGCCATCATGACCATAAAGGAGGCATAACCCATGATGACAAGTGATGCAGGAGCTTTCACCACATCCTTGAAATAGATTCCGCTCCAGTCGAACATGGCACCCTCACAGGCCATGCTGCAAAAACCGATGATACCAAGCTGGAGCAGGATACTGTCGGGTTTCGAAAAGAATTTGCGTCTTGGTTCATCTTTGCGAGCCCCGGTTTTCCCTTTGACCAGGAACGGATAATTGAACCATACGATGATCCAAACCACCAGGATGACGGCGACGAAATGCCAGTAAGGGGGAATTTTCAGGCTGATCAGGAACATACCGATAAATGCCCCTGTAAACCCCGCAATGCTCCAGCCACCGTGGAAGGAGGACATGATCGGTTTTTCGTAAAGGTGTTCAGCTGCGACTCCCTGGGTATTGATTGAAATGTTGCAAAGATTGCCTGCGAGTCCGAAAAGGTACAAAGCTATGGCTAGCTGCCAGCCTTCTTTCACCAGTCCGATGTTGCTCAGGCAAATGGTATAGAGAGGGATGGCGAACAGGATAATCCTGTGGCTGCCAAACCGGGTTACAAGCCTTCCCGAGAAGGGCATCATTGTAAATTGCCCTACAGGCAAGGCAAACAGGATACTGCCCAGCATGGCGTCGTTGAGGTTCAGGGCATCCTTAATATCCGGAATCCTGCTGGCCCATGAGGAAAAACAGAGACCCATGGAGAAATAGACGAGGGCAACGGCAATCCTGGTACGTTTCTTGTCCGGAGTGATTCCGGAAAACCGGGATGTTGAAGAAGAAATGTCGGCCATTGCTGCAGGTTAATATTATCCGGCGTAAAAATATTAATTAATCGACGATGGTAACAGACAATTTTGATTTTAAATTGACTCACAACCGCGGATTTTGAATTCGATATCAATATTTTTCTCAAACCCTGACGACAAACAGAATGTTCCGGCTGTAAAAAAAACTTTCAGTCGGTTAATTTTCATCATGGATGGGGTGACTAAATAATCCGGTAGATTTCCATTATTTCGCTCAGAATCTGGCCAAAATTTATTTTCAGGTCGGTGAGTTTCCCGGTCCGGATATCGAAAACCCAGCCATGCACGGTAAGGTTTCTTTCCTTGTAGGCTTTCTGCACATCTGAAGTTTTAAGCACATTGACACATTGTTCCTGCACATTCAGCTCAACCAGCCGCATATACCGCTGCTCTTCATCCAGTATGCCATCAAGTTCGTTCCTGTGCAGGCGGTAGACATCGCGGATATTCCTCAGCCATGGATTGAGAATGCCAAGGTCGGCAGACTGCATGGCGGCTTTGACCCCGCTGCAGTAATAGTGACCGCAGACCACAATATGTTTGACCTCCAGGTGACTGACGGCATAATTGATGACAGACATGGCACTCAGATCGGAATTGGCTACCATGTTGGCAATGTTCCGGTGGACGAAAACTTCGCCCGGGCGGGCGCCCATCAGTTCTTCAGCGGTAACACGACTGTCGGAGCAACCGATGTAAAGCACTTCAGGGTTCTGACCATTAACCAGGTTTTTAAAGTAATCCTTGTCGGTCTTGAGTTTTTCACTGATCCATTGCTGGTTGTTTTTGAATATTTGATCTATTTTCATGGTAAGAAGTTAAGGGGGAGAGAGATGAGAGATAAGAGATGAGAGATGAATATAAATTTCACAAATGTTAACCGGTAAAGCCTATAGCACCGGCAATGGCGCTGATACTCCGCAGCAGGTCAAACAATATTTCCTCGGTTTCTTTCGGATTTTTCCCTGCAGACAATTCTCTCCATTTCCTGAGCAGGTCGACCTGGTACTCGTGCAAAGGTTCCATGGCTTCTGCCCTGAGAAGTGTAGAATAGTAATGGTTTTCACGTCGTTCGGATATCGGGACCTTCAGAACCCTGTCAATCATCGCACGCGTGCGGGAGAGTTCTCCCAGCAAAAGTGCAAGAAATTTACCGTTGTTCTCAACGCTTTCGGCGAGCACGGCATATTTTTTAAAGATATTTTCATCCGAGGATGCCAGGGAGGTATCCACATTGGTTAGCACATACCTGATAAACGGGTCTTTTCGGGCGGCCCGGGAAAGTCGTTCAAACATTTCAGGATCATTGTTCAGCATAGCCTCCAGTGTGGTGCCTACTCCATACCAGCTGGTTATATTGAAGCGGCACTGGCTCCAGCTGAACACCCAGGGTATGGCCCTGAGGTCGGCCAGGGAGCGCTTACCAGTCCGTCGCGAAGGCCGGCTACCTATCTTGCTGTGTTCGATGGCGTCGATCGGTGTTGCCTTTTCATAAAAACTGATAAACCCGGGCATTTGTGTCAGTTCTTTGTAAACAATCATGCTTTTGTCGGCCAGGTAATCGAGTTCAGGCGAGAGTTCATGCCTGGCATTGCATGCACCGGTACGGCACATGGAGGCAAACAGGGTGCCGGATGTCAGTAGCTCAAGGTTGTAGACAGCATTGATTTTATTGGCATATTTTCTTTCTATGGTTTCTCCCTGTTCAGTAATTCTAATGGTGCCCTGGAGGGTGCCTGGCGGTAAAGCCCTTAAGAACCAGTGTGTTGGACCAGCACCCCGGCTGATAGAGCCGCCCTTTCCGTGAAAGAAGGTGATATTCACGTTGTGTTTTCTCCCTGTTTCCGCCATTTTTAGCTGGGCCTCATAGAGATACCACTGACTTGCCAGGATGCCGCCATCCTTGTTGCTGTCACTGTACCCTATCATAACCTGCTGGGTGGGAGTAGCTGCAGGGGACAGTTCATGCTGCAGCCTCAGGCTGTTTTGAGTTACCGGGTGGGCCAGAAAATCGTCCAGGATTTCAGGACTATGGATCAGGTCTTCGATGGTCTCGAACAGGGGCACTACAGGAAGCCTGGATGCAGGTCCTTCCTTCGTGTTCACCATCAATCCTGCTTCCCGTTCCAGGAGGTATACAATCAGCAGGTCAGACACATTACGAGTCATGCTAACAATAAGGGAACCAAATGCTTCGTGGCCATAGCGGGTAATGTGGTCGCTTATCACCCTGTAAGAAGCGACTGTTGTGGCAGCTTCAATTCCAAGGTTCATGCTGGAGTGGGAAAATGGCCGGTTTGAATTGAGTTCTTTGTTTATTATCGCCAGGCGTTCAGTCAGCCCGGAATCATGGAAGAGATTGCCGTTCAAACCGGCTGCCTGCATAAGTTGGGACAATGCCAGCTCATGGAACTGACTGTTCTGCCTTACGTCAAGCTTGGCAAGGTGGAATCCGAAGGTACTGACAATCCGTATTGTTTCGCTTACGTCAGTATAGGCGATTTCGGAGGCGCCGAATTCTTTCAGGCTGTTTTGCAGGATGTTCAGATCCGCCACCAGTTCTGAAGGATACCTGTATCCTGTTCCCTTAACGCCAGGCTCCGGTTGCCGTTCACCGTTGTCGCCGGCCGGTAGTTTTGCTTCAATGAGCATGATAAACTGCCGGAAAGCCTCGTTGGTATAGGGTAGTTTTGAGCGGTCGGAATTTTCGCCTGTATCAGCGGCCAGTTCATCAAATCTCTTCTGAAATTCCAGGGATAAACGATCCGCACCTGCATAAAAGCAGAGGTTCTTCTTTAGTTCGGCCAATTTATTCCTGATGGTCTGAAAGGCTTTCATCCTTAATTTCTGCAAGGTAGATTGCGTAACTTCAGCTGTAACCAATGGATGGCCATCCCTGTCTCCGCCGACCCAGTTGCCGAAGGTTATTCCGGGGTATTTATCGGCTTCCCTGATCAAATGCGGATCGAACCCTGCTTCCTCCCAGGCCTGGATCAATCTCCTGTCGTGCAATGTTATTACTTCAGGGAATACCGTTGTCAGGTAGTGGAGGATGTTGTCTAGTTCTGTTTCCACATCCGGCTTCTCCGTGTAAACATCGGAAATCCTCCAGATTCGGTGAAGGGCTATCTTGATGTTTTTCCGCAACTCGCTCTGTTCCATGCGGGTGTACATGCTGTTTTCCCTTGCCACTACGAGGAGATAAAGGTTGCGAAGGTGACCGAGCATTTCGGTTCGCTTGGCTTCGGTAGGATGGGCGGTCAGTACCGGTTCGACATGGATTTGAGCGATGCCCTCCGCAATTTCCTCCTGGGAAAATCCCTCTTCCTTTAATTTGTGCAGGTTATACGACCATAATCCGTTGATTTCCGGAAGTGAATCCCTGTCTTCCTTTTTCCTGCGGTTCTGGACAGCACCATTCACTTCAACGATATTGAGGAGTTGAAAGCACATTGAATAGACCTGGAGGTGCTTGCCAGTAAATTTTACCGGTTTTTTTTCATTCGGGGGATTTAACCAGGGAATATCTCCGGCGAGTCCACCTTCCCCTGATTCTACAAGAACTTCGCTTAAACACTCAAGCAGAAAGGAGAGGTCATCGTAGGGTTTCCCCAGTTTTTTCCGGACAAGATCCAGTGTCTTCATGGCAGAACGGTTAAACGATTAAATAACAATTAATCCGGGAAATTGGAAGGAGCGAACAGTGCAGATACCCTGTACATGTGAGAGAACTTCAATTTGATGGTTCATCAGGTTAACCTCTGAGATGTACAAGTTCCTGCAGCTTATCCGGCAATTTTAAAAGGTACTTTTAGATACGGATATCGTCCATGAATGTTCCGGCAAAGGATGTTTTTCCAGTTGAATTATTTATGTATTGCGTTATATTTTAACGAATTATTCCTCAGTGAGCAGTAGTTTCGTTTCTTCAACAGGCTATTTTTTTTTGGTTCATGCGTTACAGCTGTCATTTCTGTACTGCCCGTTGCCCTGCATGGAAGGCCACCCCGGCATCTGGAATAAAACTTCAGGGCAGAATGTCGGGCCAGGGAGGCAAGTGATTCGGGTTACACGGACGCACAGGTATAGGATGATAAAGTACTCCTGCCCGGCATGAGTCCAGGATCAGGCTTGTTCATTCCCGGCGTACATCCGTGTAACCCCTGAATCATTTCACAAGGTTGAACCCGGATGGCAGTTCACCGTTGGCTGAGATGGCAGCAAGGTACTTCAGCTGTTCCGGGGAGAATTTACCAGTAATCCGGCAATTGCCCCCGTTGATTACTGATTTAAGCACCGGGGCAAAAACAACCTTTTTGTCGAGAACGATTGCAATGGCATTCCCGATGTTTTGCCTGGTGATTTCGGCCCATTGCCCGACAACCTCCTGCTTGAATTTTAAATCAAGGTACCCTTGATCACCGGGTTTACCATCCACGATGTTTATGCTTTGAATATCGGTCCCGTTGAGCCTGGCACCTTTCCCATGTTCCATCTTTACGGCGTAGAGACATGCCTCTGCTTCATCAAAAAGATCATTCCACAGGAAACTGCATTTGTTTTCAAGGGTTGTTGTTTTCAGGTAATCATTCACAATGCCGACCTTTGACCCGGCTGTGCATCCCAGTTCCGCAGATGATCCTGCCGGAACGCCTGCTCCAAGCAGCGAGGTGAGCTTCGCAGCATCCATCATTCCGGCGATGCTTTTGTAGTTCCACGTTTCGTAAAATTCCAGCATTCCCTTTTGTGTGGCAAGCTTCACCGCAAAGGCGGCATATTTATCGTCGGGCAGGTTCACAAAAACCTGTTTCAGTGCCTGGTCGACCCTGACCACAAAATTGTCAATTCCAAAGCTTTTAAGTCGCCCGGAGATGATGCCGGCGGAAGATTCAAGGGCTGCAGCAGACAGGTTAGAATTTGCTGGCTGGACAGCTATTTTTTGATTTTTGACCGCCACCCCCGGCTGGCCAATGGTTACTGTGCAGAATATGGATAGCAGCAGCAGTATAAAAAATATCTTTTTCATGGTAAATATTGTTTTGGTGAAATGGAATTACCATCCGGTTTGATGGTAAATTCTTGAAATACAAATAAATCCTATAAGGTATATGGTGGGTTACCCCTGAACAGTATCTTCATCAGTTACCGGGTTGTGGTAATGATACAGAGGGTAAAACCTGCGTATTGTTGCGGGTCCTGACAGATCTTCGGCTTTTTGGAGGTTAGCCATCCTGTTGCTGGCCATCCTGCTGTCATACATTGTTTTGTATTCATCATGAAGGCGTGCCGAATTTTTTACAGGAACCGAAGCCATGGTGCCAGCCTGATCAATAACGGTGTTGACGGTTGGCAATGCATTATGATCCGGATGATGGACGAAATTTGATTCAATCCGTAATTTGCCGCTTTCCTTGTGCAGGGAACTGTTTGAAAAGGAACATGCAAAAAGGAGGAACAATACTATAATAAGCAAAGAACCGCCAAAATCATTGTGTTCATTTTCAGGTTTCATGCGTTTGTAATATTTTTTTAAGTTGCCGCAGGGAAACGAAGTTCAGCGAAGCTTCTACCCACATAATCACTTTCGCCTGGTGTGAAAATCTTCCAGCGGGCGGGTATAATTGTAAAAATAATTAAAATTATGGCATTAAGCAATGGGTACAACAGAATGTTCTAATTTTTCATCTTCTGACCTCCCCGGGGCCCCTGCAGATCAGTGGGCAAGCGCATGTCCTGGTATGAACGCAAATCCAGTATTTCTCCCCTGAGCTTTCTTCCTGAACCAGAAATTCCGGTCAGGCATTGGGTCCTTAAGGGTTACCATTTAATTATTAAAAGGATTATTGTTAATAAGGGTGTTGATTACTAGTGATGACAAATATCATAATAATTATCTATTTTGTATTACTTTTGAAAGCTAAATGACTAGCTAACAATTCAGTATGATTTATAAAAAATATATAAGTTATTGTTTATCAGTTATTTGCAGCAAGGTATTTGCTCCAGCGTTACTGATACTGACTTCCTTTGGGTTCGCATTTTCGACTGATCTTGTTGTGAACGGACGAGTGACAGATATTGGCGGGAGCAATGTTTCCAATGCAAAAGTCTCCATGTTTGCAGGAAATACCGAATATTCTGCCCTGTCGCGTACAGATGGCACCTATTCACTCAAGATTTCAGGTCTTTATGGCACCGTTTCAGGTGACCTGGAAATGGGGGTTCCATTTCCTAACCCTTTCACCCATTCGGTCTACATTCCATTTATGACCAGTACTTCCGGGGAGGTTCTTTTTTCAGTATTCGATATTAAGGGTCAGAAAATCAGGGATTTGCTTTATCCTTCGATTGTTGCCGGAAGTTACAGGCTGATCTGGGATGGAAACAATTACAACGGTACACCGGTCAGGCAGGGTTTTTATATTTACGTGATCACTTTTAAAGGGAAAAAGTACTCCGGAAGGTTGATCAAGGCATCAGGCTATTCCACTTTTGCTGCGGCCAATGCCCTGGAAACCATTCAGGTGTCCGGTTCAGACCCTGTCACCACCGGTACATTGAGGATTCCGGTAATTACGAATGTTGATTGCAAGGATTATTTTCCCTTAAATTATACTGACATAGTTCTGAAGCGTGACACCATCATTGATTTTGTCCTTTCCAAGAAAAGTTCTCTGCCTTTCAAGGCTATGGACAAATACATCGGGATGTATACAGGAAACGGATACCGCAACATGTTACTTAAGGGTATCAACCTGGGTTCATCGCCTCCGGGGACATTCCCGGGTGAGATTGCCTATTCCATACCTGATGAGATGTACAAGTCCTGGATAGCCAGGATGGCCCAGGCCGGTTTCACCACGGTTAGGGTATATACCCTGCATCCTCCCATTTTTTATACTTTGCTGGATGAATACAATCAGCGCCATCCGGATAAGCCGCTACTGCTCTTCCATGGTATCTGGCTGGAAGAAATGGAGAATCCTGACGATCCGCTTGAATATGACCTGACGCTGCGTGAAAGCGCTTTCCGCGGTGAGATAAAGGATATCATTGATTGCGTCCATGGTAAGAAGACGATCC
Organism: uncultured Porphyromonadaceae bacterium; assembly: GCA_964416825.1. Classification (GTDB taxonomy): domain Bacteria; phylum Bacteroidota; class Bacteroidia; order Bacteroidales; family UBA12481; genus UBA12481. Next base: position 3,681 of record CAYQFT010000098.1, on the reverse strand, counting down.
CGGTAAGAGCGGGTAAGGCTTACGGGACATACAAAACTGATGTTTCAAGATGGACAGTGGGTTATGTCCTTGGCAGGGAGATCATGTCTGAGGAAGTCCTCGGAACCAATTCGATGCATCCTTCGATGAATTCATACACCGGGAGCCAGTTCAGTATCAAAAATGCTACAGCCTCCGAGGTTTTTCTGACCAAGATGGCTGATGAGGCAGTAAATTATGAGGCCACCAATTACCTGGCCAGGCGTCCTGTGGCCATTTCCAGCTGGCCCACACTTGATCCGCTGACGCATTCCGGGGAAATTGATCCCCGCGAAGATTCTGCCACGCTGGATGTGATGAAGATTGAGGGAAGGAATCTCATGGCCGGTATGTTTGTATGGTATCATGCCTATCCCTACCATCCTAATTTTATCAGCAACCAGGTTTCCTACAGGTCTTTCAATGACTCCCAGGGCCCTAACAGTTACCTCGGGTACCTGACCGACCTGAAGAATCATTATCCGGGTGTTCCGCTTGTCATCGGCGAGTATGGCGTTCCGTCGAGCTGGGGCAGTGCCCGTAAATCCTACAGCAGGATGGATCATGGTAAAATGTCGGAGATACAGCAGGGGCAATATAATATCAGGATGATGCACAATATTGTCGACACAGGTTGTGCCGGCGGATTTATGTTCGCCTGGATGGATGAGTGGTTCAAATCGACCTGGATCGTCTATTACCTGGAGGCTTATGGTTCCATGTTTGAAGGAGTACTTATGCCCACCAGGAACTTATGGCACAATATTACCTCTCCGGAAGAAAATTTTGGATTGTTATCCTTCGATGAGGCCCAGCCCAGCCCGACTGTCACTTACCAGACTGATAAGCCGTCTGGGCCGCTCACCAGGGTTGATGCCACCAATGACAACAGTTTCTTTTTTCTTGACATTCAAACCTCTGCCAGGGTCAACAAGGGAGATACCATTATGGTAGCCTTCGATACCTACCAGTCCAATACGGGAGAATCAAAGCTTCCGAACGGGAAGCAACTCAGCAACAGGTCCGAATTCCTTTTGACAATGGTAATGGGTCAGGATACAGCACTTCACCATGTTACCCAGGCTTACGACATGAAAGGCATTACCAAGTACGGTGATTTTTCGGATCATGCTGTTCAGCGCTACAAATCAACAGTATCGGATGGTGCCCCGTGGGTTTTGATGAGATGGATCGACGATCCCAGAGATCCCACCAATTTTATCGGCAAACTTCCTGCGGAAAACGCTTCGGGATTCACTGCCGGCCTCCGTACTGCACTGGCCTGGTCTGATTATAGTTTAAAGATACGGATCCCATGGACCATGCTCAATGTATATGAACCGACGCAAATGAAAGTTATAGACGGGGCTGTTACCACTGACGGAGGAAATTCGTTCATCATCTTCCCTGCCATCTCTGACGGGATAGCAGTTTCGGTCTATTGCAAAGGTTCTGTCACATCATCCACCAGCAGGTATAAATGGCAGACATGGACCTATGTGCCTCCTTACAAGATAAGGGAGAAGAAATCTTTGCAGATTGTCGAGGATGGATTAAAATCCTTCTCTTCTTTTATTAACTGATTGTTTGCCGCGTGAATACCGGTAAGTAGGGAGATTTGGGATATTGCTCAAATCTGCTAAATTTGTGTATTGTTCTGCAGGCTATCCCAGGTAAAGACTGTTGTAGTCTTTTCAAACCAACTAATTGAATGTCTGAATCCCGCATAATCTGGATCACAGGTGCTTCTTCCGGTATCGGCGAAGCTCTCGCTTTAAAATGGGCTTCGCCAGGAACCTTCCTGATTTTGTCGGGACGGGCAGTAGCCCAGCTCACCATCGTGGCCGAAAACTGCAAAAAGGGTGGGGCTGGCACACTGATCGTTCCCTTTGACCTTACCATAAGGGAAGAAATATCAACAGCGGTTGAAATCGTCCAATCGGCTGTTTCAAGGATTGATATACTGGTCAACAACGGGGGAATAGGTCAGCGTTCACTGATCGTTGATACTCCTTCCGAGGTCTCGAGACGGATCATGGAGACTGATTTCTGGGGGCACATTGAGCTGACACAGCAAATTCTGCCATTCATGGTGAAAAGCGGAGGGGGCAGTATTGCTGTTATCAGCAGTCTGTCAGGACTTTTCGGATTTCCCCAGCGGGCATTCTATTGCGCTGCCAAACATGCGCTGCATGGTTTTTTTGAAACACTACAGCTCGAACACCACAAAGACAATATACATGTCACGATGGTTTGCCCCGGCAGGGTGAAAACCAACATATCGTACCATGCACTCACTTCCAGCGGCAAGGAACACGGGCTTATGGACAAAGGACAGGAAAACGGCGTTTCGGCCGGTTACTGCGCTGACAAAATAGACAAAGCTCTGAAGTCCCGTCGCAGGCAAGTGATAATTGGGAAAAAAGAAGTAATTATGCCTTACCTGAAACGCTTTTTTCCAGGGTTGTTTTACAGAATCGCGCTTAAGATTGATCCCAACGCATAACCTGTAAACCCGGTAAATTTAGGTTTTGGAAAGTATTCTAAAAGAGGAAAAAATGGAAGGAATAGTAGTTAGCGGAATTCAGCAGCTTGGCATCGGCGTAACCAACGCAGAGGAGGCATGGGCTTGGTACCGCAGGCACCTTGGAATGGATATCAAGGTGGTGGATGATAGGGCAACGGCCAAACTGATGCTCCCCTATACAGGAGGACTTCCCAGGGAGAGGCGTGCGATTTTGGCCCTTAACCTCAATGGAGGCGGTGGCTTTGAGATCTGGCAGTATACAGAAAGGACACCACAGGCACCGCTTTTCGTTCCCCAGCTGGGAGACCTGGGCATCTTTGCCGCGAAAATTAAAACCCGGGATGTCCATAAAACCCGTACCCGGTTTATAACGCATAATTTGAACGTCAGTGAAGTGAAGAAAGATCCGGAGGGCCGTAATTTCTTTTTCCTGACTGATCCCTACAATAATGTATTCCAGGTTATTGAATCCGATAACTGGTTTGGAAACCGCAAAAAGCATACAGGGTCGGTTTACGGTGTGGTTATCGGCGTAACAAATATTGAGAACTCACGCAGGGTCTATTCCGATATCCTTGGGTATGACCAGGTCGTATTTGACCAGGAAGGTATCTTTCCCGATTTATCTTTTCTGAAAGGCGGAGATGATAAATTCAGGAGGGTTTTGCTCCGCAACAGCAAACCCAGGCTGGGAGCTTTCGGTCGTCTCTTTGGCAACAGTGAAATTGAGCTGGTACAGGTTGAAGGACGTACTCCCCGTAAAATCTATGAAGACCGTTTTTGGGGCGACCTTGGATTTATCCATCTCTGTTATGATATCAACGGAATGGAAAGATTGAATGCTGCCTGTGCCAAACGAGGATTTGCCTTTACTGTCGACAGCTTTGCCCATCACAAGGGCAACAGTTTTGACATGGGTGAGGCTGCAGGCCACTTTTCCTACATTGAAGATCCAGTATTATCAGATACTCTGTTAATTTTATTCATCCAGTTTTCAAATGCTGAACGAATAGAAAAATCGGTATCATTAATTACGGTAATCGTCCAAGTTTCAAAAGTACGATCTCCCGCTAATTTTAGAGTTCTTCCTCTAAATGCAACTTCTAATGGAGTTACTGTTGAAGCTGGAAGTGCCG
>CAYQFT010000097.1:12272-13872 GCA_964416825.1 uncultured Porphyromonadaceae bacterium | reverse complement strand
CCCCTGTGCCCCTGTGCCCTTGTGCCCTTGTGCCCTTGTGCCCCTGTGCCCTTGTGCCCCATTTTCCCCTATCTTTGACCCATGCAAAAGAAAAACTGGCAGCTTAAGCTCGGTGTTATCCTGATATTCGGGTGCATCCCCTTTTACCTGGTCCTGCCCTTTATCCCTATGCTTGGAATCAGTACCGGCACCAAAGTGGTCCTAACAACCTCATCTATAGTCGTTGGGGAAATCATGTTCTGGGTCGGCGGATTCCTGGTTGGAAAGGAACTTTTCACCCGGTATAAAGCGTACTTCAATCCCAGGAACTGGTTTCGGAAGCGTGATGCTGAATAGTGAATGGTGATTAGTGAATGGTGATTAGTTATTCCTGTCATCCTGACGAAAGTCAGGATCCCAAGCCTCGGAGCACTTTTTAGGAGATTCCGGTATGCACCGGAATGACATCAGGGCGTAACCAGCAACCAGTAACCAGTAACCAGTAACCAGCAACCAGCAACCAGCAACCAGTAACCAGCAACCATGAAACTACCCCCATTTGTACTCGAACGCCACTTCGCCCAATACGAGTTCGAAGTGCCCTATCAGCTTAGCTGCTCCGATTGCGAGCCACTGCGAATGAATGAACTTCTGGCCATGGCCTCACCGGAGACGCTGAAACTGTGGGAAGATCTTCAGTTTTATTATACCTCTACCACCGGTCACCCTTTGTTAAGGAAGGAAGTCGCAACCCATTACGAGGGAATCAGCTCAGATAATATCCTGATATGTGCCCCGGGGGAAGGGATCTTCCTGGCCATGACCGCTCTGCTGGAGAAAGGGGATCATGTGGTAGTCATTTCGCCGGCCTACCAGTCGCTGCATGAAATTGCAGCAGGAATTGGCTGCCGGGTGATTCCGTGGGAGGCTGATACTAACGGCAACTATCAGGTTGAAAGCCTGAAGGCCCTGGTTACCGGAAAAACGCGGATGGTAGTGGTCAACTTTCCCCACAATCCCACCGGGGCAATGATCTCAACCGCGGATTTTATCGAATTATCGAGGTTCTGCGATCTGAACGGTATCATACTGTTTTCCGACGAGATGTACCGGGGCCTTGAGCAGGATCCGTCCGACCGGCTGCCGGGTGCCGCATCCCTGAGCGTTAATGCACTTTCCCTCTCCGGCATGTCGAAATCCTTCTCCCTGCCCGGCCTCCGCATCGGCTGGATCGTCTGCCGCAATCCTCAATTCCTCAATAAACTTCTTCAACTCAAGGACTATACAACGATTTGTTCCTCTGCTCCGAGCGAGATCCTCTCCATCATTGCCCTGCAGAACCGGGAAACCATCCAGCAAAGGAACCGGGATATCATCGGTTGGAATATCAAACTGGTGGATCAATTCATTAAGGAAAACCAGGGACTGTATTCCTGGAGCCCTCCGGCTGCCGGCAGTGTTGCGATATTGAATTTGCCCGCCGGACAAACATCAGAAGAATTCTGTCAGAAACTGCTTGATAAACAACAGGTTCTGGCCATCGGGTCACACCTCTTCAACATGCCGAAACCTGCCATCCGACTGGGATTGGGAAGGGTGGGCTTTGCGGAGGCGTTGGAGA
>CAYQFT010000097.1:0-12172 GCA_964416825.1 uncultured Porphyromonadaceae bacterium | reverse complement strand
TCATTGCCTGGATTCGGAAAAACCTCAGCAAAGTCCTTCTCGGATTATTCGCCTTACTTGTTTTGGCAACCTCTGTAAAAACGATTAAACCCGAGGAGGAAGGTGTTGTGTTATTCCTGGGACAGTTCACCAGGAAGGTAAACCCCGGACTCAATTTTATTGCCCCTTTAGGCATTGAGAAAATGTATAAGATTCCGGTTCAAAGGCAGTTGAAACTGGAATTTGGATTTCGGACGATCACGCCCGGAATCAATACGGAGTATTCCACAAAAGATTTTACGGATGAGTCCCTGATGCTGACGGGTGACCTGAACCTGGCCGATGTAGAATGGGTTGTCCAGTACCGGATAATTGATTCGTATAAGTTCCTTTTCAAAGTCAGGGAGGCAGAAGAGACCCTGCGTGACATGTCGGAGGCCTCAATGCGAAAAGCTGTTGGTGACCGAACCGTCAACGAAGTACTCACGGTTGGCAGGCAGGAAGTGGCCTCTTCAGTAGAAAAGTTCCTGCAGGAAATGTGTGAGGAATATGAAAATGGAATCCGGATTGATCAGGTGGTGTTACAAGATGTTAATCCCCCGGAATCGGTTAAGGCTTCATTCAATGCGGTCAACCAGGCGCAACAGGAACGGGAGACACTCATCAACCAGGCCGAATCGGAATACAACCAGGTGATCCCGAGGGCCCGGGGAGAGGCAGATGAGACTATTCAGCTTGCGGAAGCCTATGCGTTGAACAGGGTGAACCGGGCCATCGGCGAATCCGATCGGTTCAATTCCCTGTATAATGAATACATCAAGGCTCCGGAGGTGACTAAAAAACGGATCTATTTCGAAACGCTCGAGAAAATCCTCCCCAAAATCGGCGACAAGATCATTATGGACGAGAAAGGAAACAATGTTTTACCCTTGCTGAATATGGATAAAAGAAACGCAAGCACTGCAAGCGCTGCAACTGCCGCCGCCGCTGCAACCACCCAATCTACCCTAATCAAGTAAGCCATGAAGACAAAATATATCATTTATCTCATCGGAGGATTGGTGATCCTCCTCACGATTTTGGGCAGCCTTTTTATTCTTGATGAAACACAACAGGCGATCGTTACGCAATTCGGAAAACCGGTTGGCGGCTCTCGAACAAATGCCGGGGTTAATTTCAAAGTTCCTTTCATTCAGAAAGTTCAGCGATTCGATAAGCGATTTCTCGAGTGGGATGGATATCCAAACCAGGTGCCGACTCAGGATAAGAAATTCATCTTTGTGGATACCTATGCCCGTTGGCAGATCACGGATCCGTTGCAGTTTTACATGCGACTCCGGGATGAGCGTTCGGGCCAGTCGCGCCTTGACGATATTCTAGATGGGGAAACGAGAAATGCAATTGCCAGTTATGAATTGCTCGATCTGGTGAGATCCACCAATCGGATTCCTGAGACTTCGGAAGAGTATCTCCAGGAGATTGAATCCCTCGATACGATCAAGGTCGGCCGGGAGAAAATTGAAAAACTAATTCTGGGCAAAACCAATGAACGGACCAAAGATCTGGGGATCATCATTCTCGATTTTCGGATTAAGCGGATGAATTATGTAGAGACCGTGCGTAAAAACGTATACGACAGGATGATCAGTGAGCGAAACCGCATTGCCGATCAGTTCCGGTCGGAGGGACAGGGCGAGGCGCGTAAAATCCAGGGGAACAAGGAACGCGATCTTGCCCAAATCCAGTCGGAGGCCGTAAAACAATCGGAGCAGATCCGTGGGCGGGCCGATGCACAGGCAACCAAGGTTTATGCATCCGCTTACAACCGGAATGCAGCTTCACGTGATTTGTACGGATTTGTGCGTGCGATGGAAACCCTGGATAAATCCTTTGATGATAAGACCAGCCTGATCATTACCACCGACAGCGATTTATACAAGTACTTAAAAACAGTAAAATAGGTTTTTCCGGAATTGCTGATATATGAAGGCCCTGCTAATTAGCACATTAGCACATTAGCACATTAGCACATTGGCACATTATCACATTGGCACATTGTCAAATTGGCACATTGGCGTTACTTTCTTTTCCTTAGTATCTCCATCGCACACAGATACCCGCTGAAAATCGCCCCTGAAAACCCGCCGCCGGTTTGGGTCCAGGCAGAGGCGAAGTATAGATTGTCAATAGGGGAAAGGATACGGGTGGCTGCTCGGTCAGTAGTCTGGGCGAACCCGTAAACGGCCCCCTTCGGATTCAGGGTGTAACGCTGAACCGTTCTGGCCGTTCCAACTTCACAGTATTCAATGATATTCATTATTCCCGGGATGAGCTTTTCCAACCGGTTACAGAAGATTTGTTCAACCTCTTGCTTGCGCGCCTTATACGCCGTTGAATCAAGGTGCAGCCATTCATCGGGATAATCCATGCAACAAATGGCACCAACCGCCTTACCTTCCGGTGCCAGCCCGGAGTCAATCTGTGAATAATCGACAAAAGTGAAACTCCGTGTCTCAAAGGGACCTTTGTTGTTTCGCAGTATATCAGACTGATTCCTTACGGAGGGATCAAAAACAAAAGTGGAATAGTTGTGGTGGCCCAATTGTGCCGGACTGGAATTGAAGCCGAAGTACACCGTGAGCAGGGAGGCACCCGGCTTTAAGTTGGAATAAGAATTACGAAAATTCTGAAAGTCAAGAGGTAGTAAAGAATCGCCTATCTGTGGAATAGACGCATTGGCGATGATTTCATGAGCGGTTGCCGACAGGGTTTCACCACCGCCGGTTTTCTGATACGTAACGCCGGTTGCCAATCCGGCTTCCACCTGGATTCCGGTAACCCGATGATTGAGGATAACCTCACCTCCATTCGCGGTAATCACGCCTGCAAGGGCATTTGACAGGACCTGTGATCCTCCCTTGATGAAATTTCCCCCGCCGGTGTAGTAGCTGTTCTGAGCCATGCAATAGTAAGCCAGAGACAGGCTGTAGGGGTCATCATGGAAATAACCCAGATTGCCCAGGAGGATAAGTTTCAGGTCCTCATCTGCAATAATGGAATCCATGAACCGGCCTACCGTCAAGCCAGGATCAAGTTCATTTTGTTTCAGGATCTGCCGGATGTTCATCACCTGATGGAAATAGGCCTCAATCCCAGTCTTTTCATCAGGAAAAATCTCAGACAAGCGCAGAATCATCTCTTCGGGATCATGGCTTACTACCACATCCCTGCGGCCGTTCACAAACCGGTAGAACTCCGGAACCTTAAGAAAATCAACCGTCTCCAGGATTGCCAGGTCCCTGAATATCTTGCTTTTCATATCCCCGGGATGCAGTCCGTCCATCTCGTGCAGACCCACCTCCAGCGTAAACCCTTTTCGCTTAAACGTGGTTGCACACCCGCCCGGCCGATCATGCTGCTCAATCAATAATACCTTCTTTCCAGCCTTGGCCAGCTTGGCCCCCGCGGTAAGCCCACCAAGACCGCCGCCAATCACAATACTATCAAACATCAGGATTTACGATTTACGATTTACGATTTTTGATTCACCATTCACCATTCACCATTCACCAATCACCAATCACTATTCACTGGAAAAGACGCATGTATGCGTCTCTACTCCGGAATCGGATACCTCTTAAACTCCTTGCTCCTGTCAAACAAATACCGGTACGTGATATAATGTTTCGCGGGCACACTGCCCACCGAAATGAATATCTTTCTCATTTTGGGATTGAAGTCGCCCACCCAGGAAAACTCGATCTCCCTGTACTGCTTCTTCCGTTTAAATACCTGCACCAGCTGCCAGATAAAAGCAGATTCAATGCCGAGTCCCTGATATTTAGGTATCACACCCATGAGGACCCCACGCGCCCGGGTGATGGATTTTCTTTTAGTGTACCAGAGGAACTTCAGTTTATTCCAGATATGCAGCTTCCCGTCGAGGTGTTTCAGTACCATGTTCACATCAGGATACATCAGGTAGATGGCGATTGGTTTGTTATCCCGATAAGCGAGCCAGATGAACTCCTCATCGATAATGGCTTTGGCCTTTTTTAAGGTATTCAGGATGTAATCGGCCTGCAGGGGCTCAAAATTCTCCTTAAACGAAGCCCAGGCGACATTGAATACTTCCGCAAAATCAGCAATCATCTTATCCTGATCTTTCCAGGTGAAATGTCTGAAATGGTATTCCGGTTTTTTTGCAACCCATTCGGCAATCCGTGTGAACCGTTCCGGCATATCTTTGGTTACATCCAGGTGAAAACCCTCCTGCTTGTAATAGGTTTGAAAGCCATAAGATTCGAACAAGGCCTGATAATAGGGAGGATTGTAGGCGACCTCATAGGAAGGGTGCGTAAATCCTTCAACCAGAAGCCCTGAGTAACTATCGACCTCGCCGAAATTCATCGGTCCATCCATAGCCTCCATGCCCTTTTCGGTGAGCCATGATTTAGCCGTATCGAACAATAAACCAGCAGCTTGCTGATTGTCGATGCATTCAAAAAATCCGACTCCCCCGGTGGGCTGGTCCTGAATATAGGCCGTCTGGAAATTGATGAACGCAGCAATCCGCCCGGTCAGGGCTCCCTTGTCATCTTTTAAAACCCATCGGGTTGCCTCCCCATGTTTATAATACACGTTCTTGCCGGGATCAAAAATGGCATCGATATCCTGGTCGAGCGGACACACCCAGACCGGATCGCCGCGATAGAGAATCTTTGGCACTTCAATAAATTCTCGACGGGTCTTTGGATCGCTGACAGCTATGATCTGCATATTTTAATCGTTATTTCTGATAGACCTCCCGGATCAGTTCTTCGTATTTTTCATGGATGAATTTTCGCCTGAGTTTCAGGGTAGGGGACAGCTCTCCGGTTTCCGGTGACCAATCGTGCGGGACCAACCGGAACCTGCCGATCTTTTCAGCGGAACTGAGGTTTCTGTTGATCTTTTGTATCTCGTCTTTCAGAAGCTCATTGGCCTGGGTGGATTTTACCAGATCTTCCCGGGTATCGAAAGTAACGCTTTGCGACTGGAGTTGCTTTTCCAGCAGGACGAAGTTCGGCGAGATCAGGGCGCCGGGGAATTTCTCGCCGTCTCCCACCACACAGGTTTGTTCGATCAATTCCGATTCTTTCAACCGCCCTTCAAGTAATTGGGGAGCAATGAACTTCCCGTTCGACAGCTTGAATATTTCTTTTTTCCGATCGGTTACCATGAGATGGATTCCCCGTTCAAGGGAGCCAATGTCGCCGGTATGAAACCATCCGTCCTGATCAATCACCGACCGGGTCTGTTCAGGTTCCTTGTAATAACCCAGCATAACATTATGCCCGCGGCAGAGGATCTCCCCGTCGTCAGCTATTTTCAGCTCTACTCCGTCAATGAGCGACCCTACGGAACCCAGTTTCAGGAAAGGTTTCATCTGCCGGTTTATGGTGATAATGGGGGAAGTCTCGGTCAGTCCGTACATATTGATGATTTTGATCCCGGCTGCCCAGAAAATTCTTTCCAGCCTCGGCTGCAGGCTGGCTCCGCCGCAGCCCGCCAGACGGATCCGCCCTCCCAGGGCTTCCCTCCACTTGCTGAAAATGAGTTTGTCGGCAATTTTCAGTTGTTTTTTGTACAGCCAGGTGCTGTCGGAGTCCAGCTTGTACCGCAGTCCCAGCCTGACAGCCCAGAAAAAAATCTTTTTTTTGATGCCGGTCAGCTTATTCCCTTTGGCAATGACATTGTCATAAATCTTCTCAAGAATTCGGGGCACCGTATTGAATCCGTCTGCCTTAATCTCTTTCAGGTTGGCCGCGATGGTACCCATACTTTCTGCATAGTAAATCCTGGCCCCGCTGTATTGGGTCTGGTAGTTACCCATTCGTCCTCCGACATGGCAAAGCGGGAGTATGCTCAGGTAATTGTCATCCGGGCCCAGCCCGAATACCTCGGCAGCAGCGAGAAAATTTCTTACCAGGTTCTTATGGGAAAGCATTACCCCTTTGCAGAGTCCCGTGGTTCCCGAGGTATAAATCAGGGTAGCACAATCCTCGGTTGTGATCTCCCGCTTCCGTTTGGCAAGCTCCTCCCTTACCTCCTCCTTCTTTTGCCTGCCAAGTTTCACGATTTCCATCCAATTGGGCTCATTATCAATCGGTTCTATCGTATAACAGGAACTGAGGGCAGCCAGCTGATCCACGGCAGGCCTGACCTTTTGCAGTAGATTCCGGTCCGATACCACCACTGCCCTGGCATCGGAATGGTCCAGCACATACAGATAATCCTCCGCGCTCAGGGAGGTAAATATCGGTACATGAACCACACCGGCCATGGCCATCCCCATGTCCATGAAGTTCCATTCGGGCCGGTTGTTGGTGATGGTCGCCAGCTTGTCACCTTTCTGGTACCCCAGGGCGAGCAACCCATACGCAAAATCATGCGACAATCCGATATACTCCTGGGCACTATATGAAACCCACTGGTCCCTGCTTTTGGCGTTAAGGATTCCCTCTTTGTTGAACAGTTTCTGATACCGGTCCAGCAAATCGAAGGTGCGGCTGATAATCATGGCAATCCGGTTTTGGAATTATACGAAGGTAAAATAGTGAAAATTAGTGAAAAGTTCAGATGGGATTGATTTGTTGGCTTCAACCTTTTATCTTTAAGGGACCAATCAAACCTCCACACCATGTCACCTTTCAAAAAAAATCAGATTCTTGTTATTGCCTTGTTACTTCTGGCATTCGGATGCAAACAACCGAATGATACTTCCGTAGAGATTGTTACAATTGGAAACAGCAAAGTACCAGTTATTCATGTCGATAAAATCACCGAAAAAGCGGAAGTCAAGCTGAGCGACTGGGTGACGGATCTTCATCTTATTCATCTGGAAACCAATGAGAAAAGTGCGTTCGACTTCGCCATGAGGGTCTTTGCCGGGAAAGAATATATAATCATTTCAACCCCTCGGAATGGAATCCTGATGTTCGATCAATATGGAAAATTTGTACGCGTTCTGGCAAATGTTGGCAAGGGTCCCGGTGAAGTCATGGATGCTAATCGTAACATCTTTGTTGATGAGGATAATGACAGGCTCTATGTTGCTGACATGGTAATGATGACCCAAAGGCTTCTCTCGTACGGTATAAAAACCGGAGGTTTTACCAGTATCCCTTTGATGCATAAAGGGCCTGAGATCGGCATACGGGATATCATCGTTCTTGAAGACAGCCTTCTGTATATTACCACCATGCAGGTGCGGGGAAGAAAATCCAATTGCCCGCTGTTCTGCCAGACTACCTCGGGTAAGTTGCTGTGGGAGATCAGCAAGACACATCCGCTGGGTTTAACTGATGCCTCGATACAGCTGGTTGATGGCCGTATTTATATGTATTATAATTTTTCACAAGATACGACGTGGGTCGTCGAGGGGCAGCAGTTAAAGCCTGTTGCAGTCGTTACTACAGATCTGGGAAGGGCTTATCCTGATGAAAAAGTGGGTACTGCTTACGTAGGCCTGTATCCAGTAACGGATCACCTTTTTACCGGTAGCTGGACCACAATCAAGTCTGTCGAGTTTGACAAGCGGTACAATATGAATCAGGTGACTTATTCCGATCGGGAAACCTTTGTTTTTGACAGCAAAACCAATCGGGCCAAAAATATCGGGGCCATTCAAAACGATTTTCTTGGCACCAACGAAAAGTTCTATCCGCAGTTCCATCCGAATGGCACCATGACGGCTTCCTTTCAAGCGCTTGACCTGCGGGAGATGGCCGATTCAGTTTCGAAATTGCCAGGCACCTCGCCGGAAGCTAAAAAGCGGCTCGAGAATATTCTGCAAACTGTTTCCGAAAACGATAATCCAGTGTTGCTGGTGGGCAAGGTTAAAATCTGAGCGACAGGCAGCTTAGCCCTCCATCGAGCTTCCGGAATTCCGATACATCAACAGGAAGAACCGGATACCCGGCCGATTCAATCTTGTGCCGGGTTTTGGGAAACCCTGCGGGCACGAGGACCGTGCCATTGATGAAGAGGGAGTTGGCGGCATACGCTTCCTCAGGGTCCACCTCAATCCTGTTGAAATGTTGAAATGTGGAATGTGATATGAGCTCGCCGGTTATCAGTAAGGTGTTTTTATCCAGATAATTGACTCCGGTCTTCAGGTGAAGCATCGTTCTTAGCGGAACGGTTGAGCCGGTTAATCCATATTTATTCAGAATTCCGATAAGCTGAACGGCCCCTGGCAAATTTGTGCGTTCCGATATCCCGATATAGAAATGGTCGCCAACCGTCATAATGTCTCCGGCCTCAACGGTGCCCGGAGCGGTGATCTCCTCCACGGATTCAAAGAAGGATTCCAGAACGGCACGGATGCCGTCGGTTTCGTCCCGCCGCGTAGGGGCGCCGGGACGTGTTACCACCGCACACCGCGGCGTGCAGAGGGCTACGTCTTCGATGAAAACGGAATCGGGGAAGCGGCTGTCGGAAGGTAGAACGGTCACTGTTAATCCACAAGATTCCAACGCTTTAATATAGCTATAGTGCTGCTGTAGAGCCAGATCATAATCTGGCTCCCCGAGGTTCGCAGTGGTGATACCTCGAACCAGTTCAGGGCAGGGGCAGCGTACAATTGCGTGGTTCATGTTTCTGGTTGCTGGTTGCTGGTTGGGCCGGCACTAAGGCCGGCCCGTACACTTGTCAGCCCCGCGGTCTGCGGTCTGCGGTCTGCGGTCTGCGGTCCGCCGTCTGCGGTCAATACCTGCACTCCCTCGCCGCTTCCGCGAATGTAACGAGGTTCTCCGGCGGACATTCGAAAAAGTGGTCGGAGGCGGCACAGATGTAGCCACCCTCATAGCCAACCTTCTCAAACAGCTCCTGCACATTGTTCCGTATCTTTTCTGCCGGTCCTTCGCTCAAGGTGCTGAACTGGTCAACCCCTCCGATCACCGCGATGCGGTTGCCCACCTTCCGCTTGAAATCCCAGGGCTCCTGGTTGCCCCCGACACTCATCGGGGCCAGTGTTTCTGAGGCATCCGCTCCGGTTTTAATGATCAGCTCTTCAATGCCAACGGTTCCGCCGCAGGTGTGATAGGATATTTTAAACCCGAGATCATGCAGGGCATCGTGCATTTTCCGGTCATAGGGCAAACAAAACTGCTCAAACAGATCGGGTGAGATTACCGTGGATGATGCCGATCCGCCGCCCGTTTCGATGAGGTCGAATTTGGCGCCCTTCATCGATTCAATGAAATGCAGCTTCTTGTCGAGGAGGATCTGCATCAGTTCATGCACCCAGTCCGGCTTTTCGAATGTTGCATAGATCAGGGCGGTTATATCAAAAAGGCAGGCGGCATGCTGCCAGCATCCGGCCTGATCGCCCCATACGAATCCGCGCAGGATCCCGTTATCACCCACCTCATCATATCGTTTCTGCACCGGGGCCAGAGTCAGGGTGCGGGCCGGCATATACTTGCGGATCAGGTTAATATCCTCATCCTTCTTGATCAGGTACTCCGTGATCCAGGTGGTCTTCCGGTTCCCTTCGCTTTTGTACGTAAGGTTCCCCTCAGGCGTTTCAATGGTATGGTGCACAATCCGCTGTTCCGGATCGTTATTGATGACAACCGGAACATCCTTCCAGGTCCTGGTGTTGAACAGGGTAGGATCGGAATCCACCACCCAGAACTGGTCCATCTCCTCGAAATACTGAATCTGAGCATCGAGCCCGGTTTTCATAAAAGCTTCCAGGTCGGAAATCCCACCCATATATTTATTCAGATGATACCCCTGCCATTGGTGAAGGGAAACTGGCAGCCGGTCGGGTTTTTCACGGTTGAGAGCGGCGAGGAGGCGTTCTTTTGGGGTCATGGCAGTGAGTTTGGGGCAAAGATAGGAAAAGGTTGCTGGTTGCTGGATGCTGGTTAAACCCAGTTGCCGGTTGCCGGTTGCCAGTTGCCGGTTAAACCCAGTTGCCGGTTGCCGGTTGCCGGTTGCCGGTTAACGCAATGATGTCATTCCGGTGAAAGCCGGAATCTCCTGACATCTGCTCCGAGGCATGAGATCCTGACTTTCGCCAGGATGACAGTTCTGGCCCAACCGCTAACCGGCAACTGGTAACCGGCAACTGGATTTAACCAGCTTCCTCGCCGTTAACGAGACATTACCCTCCATGTGATCCGGGAGTAGCCCAGTGAGGACTTTCCGGTCTGAATTGTGCTGTTGATGTTTGCCTTAACGGTGAGTTTCTGGATGGAATAATCCCCTTTTTCAAAATCAAACGTTTTACCGTCATCGTTATACAGATCGAAATGCCCGTCACTCGTGCCGTAAACCCGCATTTCAACTTCTGACTCCTGACTCCAGCCCGACGTCTGTCTCACCGCGGGAATCATCGGAATAATGCCGCCATCCCTTACGAATAACGGAATTTTGTCGAGTTCAGCTTTGATCGTTATTGTGCCGGAACCGGCCGGTTTCACGGTATAAAAATCGAACCATTCACCGGGAGGCAGAATTGCCGTGCGCTCCTTTTCACCGGCGAAAAAGGGTGCCACCAGCAGGTTGTCGCCCACCATATACTGGGTTTTTATCTCTCCCGATGCAGGAAATCCGTCGACCAGCTGCATGGCCCGGAATGGCGGCTTACCCTCAAAAAAGTACTGTGCGAATGTTGAATAAAGGTAGGGGAGCAGTTGCATCCTGAGGAAAGCCACATCCTGGCAAGCTTTGTAAACATCCGGAAACGACCAGGGCTTTGTTCCATCTGCCCAGGCATTGATCATGGCCATAGGCGAGAAACAGACGGTTTGCATCCGGCGGACCCACTCTTCGGAGGAATCGCTCGCACGCACTTCCGGAGTCCAGAGCAGGCCTGAAAAACCGGAATTGATCAGGGCAGTGATAAAATCTTTATGGCTATAGTAGTCATTATAAATTACATACGGATAAGAAACCGAGCCAGCGTTTGCGGCCCGGATCAGACCGTAGGTCCGCTCGTTTTTTTTCCTGAAGATCTCATCCGTTAGGGTCATCATCTGGAGGCCATAGGTCTGGCGCATCTGCTCGCCATCGCGGCCGGAGGGAAAAGTAGCACCATCGGGCCAGAGCCAGGAATCGAACCCGTCGACTTCATCCATCTTGAATCCGCTGGCACCGATATCGAGCTGATTTTTAACGAAATGATCCTGCATGATTTCCCTTGCCTGGGGAAGCGTATAATCGGCCACGGTTCCGCACCAGACGGTATGGGAGCCGGTGTAATCCTTCATTAGTTTATCAAGGGTGCCGTCGGGAACCAGGTAGGGGTTCATCCATAAATTCAGGTGAATTCCCTTTGAACCCATTTCGCCGATAAACGAGGCCGGCTGAGGAAAACGGCCGTTATCCCATTCAAAAGAGCAAGGGTAGGAGTGGCTGTGCCAGCCGGGTTCAAGGCCCACCACGTCGAGCGGGAAGTTGTTCTTTTCGAAGCCAGCGGCCTCTTCACGAACATCTTTTTCGGCATAGAGGGTCGGCGTACGCTGCCAGAAACCCAGGCCCCACTTGGGCGGGATGATGCCTCCGCCGCAATAGAGGTTGAAGCGCTGAACCACTTCCATCATGCTCTTGCCCGTGAACAGGATGATTTCAACGCCAGCCTCCGGGATTACCATCTCGATATTATCCGAGTAAGGCTGGGCATCCCAGGCCCGATCGGTGTTCCGGTCACGGGTAACGGGCGGATTCTTGCTGTCCTTCCGCACGGCCGATCCAACCGAAACATCGATATACCGGGCAGCATTCACGAGCACGCCATAGCCCTTGCTGGAGACGAAGAAGGGCACCGGAGCATGCGTTCGCCCGTTATCTTCACCTCCGTAATGGTCCACATGAAGGCGGAATATCCGGCCTCGCTGCGCTATCGTTTTGAAATTCAGGCCGAATCCATAGATCTGTTCCTCGCGGTCCAGCGGAAACCGCAGGCAGGTCCGGCCGTTAACCACCTCAGCCGTGATTTCATTCAGGTCGATTGGCACCGGAGCATCACCCAGCGCTTGAATGGCTTCAGCCCGGGGTTCTCGGTTGGCGACGGAGAGGAGGGTAAAGGCAGGCGGCTCACCGATGGTTGCATGGTAAGTGCCGGGGTAAGTAAGGTTCCAGAAGGGTTCCCGGTTGCCGGTTGCCGGTTGCCGGTTGGAAGAAGGTTCCCGGTTGCCGG
>CAYQFT010000096.1:8392-13936 GCA_964416825.1 uncultured Porphyromonadaceae bacterium | reverse complement strand
GCAGAAGCCCTCTCCCGATGAGATACGTAAGTACCTGCCGGACTATCTGTTTATGATCGACGTGGGGATTTGGGCGCTGAGCGATAATGCAGTGGTGGAGTTGTGCCGCAGAGCGGGGGGGGAAGAGTTACCAGTTACCAGTTACCAGTTACCAGTTGGCGCTTCTAAGTTTGCTCTCAGGTATTATGATATGTATGGGGATTTTGGTCTTGAATTAGGCAACGACCCTAAGTCAGTACGGGCCGGCCTTAGTGCCGGCCCCAACCAGCAACCGCCTGCCGCGGGGACCCTGACTTCTGCGGTGCTTCCCTTGCCCGGCGGCGAGTTCTACCATTTCGGTACCTCCCGGGAGCTGATTTCGTCGAACCTGGCGCTGCAAAACCTGGTGAATGACCAGCGGGAGATTATTCACCGGCAGATCAAGTCGCACCCGGCGGTGTTTATCCTGAACTCAAACTCAGAGGTAAAACTGGGACCGGAGTGCGAGAACATCTGGATAGAGAACAGTACCATCGGGAAAAACTGGAAACTACATCAGAATCATGTCATTACCGGTGTGCCTGAAAACGACTGGGCAATAGAGCTTCCGGCGAACGTTTGTTTGGATTTTATTCCGATAGACGAAAATGACTGGTGCATAAGGGTTTATCATATTGACGAACGGTTTGAGGGCGAGGCGCAGGGGGTGGATCGGTTTCCGGTAATCAGGCATCAGGAACTTACCGGGGAGCTCGTGCGTGAGTTAATTAGTTACCAGTTACCAGTGACCAGTGACCAGTTGTTGGGAGCTGAGGGAAGGGCGCAGGCCTCAGGGCACCAATCACCAGTCACTAGTCACTGGTCACTAGTCACTAAAATCTCCGCCGCTGCCTTATTGAACCGCGCCAACCTCCGCAGGCTTTTCGCCCAAAGAACCAAGAATCGCCTCGCCGTTCTCCCCTACATGGCGGCCAACTACCGCCACAGCATCTTCTATCATCTTGATCTTGAGCAGCTGGCGGTGGACTGGAGCGCCAGCGGTCATGCGCTGCCGGCGGAGCTGCCGGAGCGTGCGCCGGAGATGACGAGGATACACGATCAGATGTTCAGGGCGGAGGTGAAGAGAGTTTCGGGTATCGGGTATCAGGTGGAGGAGGAGAGGGCTTTTCAAATTTTACAGGAATCACTTATAAAGGGGTTGAAGCTGGAGCGGTCGGTGCCGAGAGTATCGGTGTATTCTGATCAGGTGGTTTGGGGGAGGAGTCCGGTGCGGTTGGATTTGGGGGGAGGATGGACGGATACACCGCCGAACTGCATCCTGAACGGGGGCAAGGTGGTGAACGTGGCCGTGGAGCTGAACGGTCAGGCCCCGCTGCAGGTGTTTATCAAGCCAACCACATCGAATAAGATTGTAGTCCGATCGATCGATCTGGGGCTGCGGGAGGAGATCACCTCCAGTGCCCAGCTTCAGGCGTACCGCGAGGTGGGATCGGCCTTTGCGATACCGAAAGCCGCGCTGATACTGGCCGGGTTCGGGGAGCAGGAGCTGGAGAAACAGCTGAAAGAGCTGGGCGGGGGACTTGAGATCTCTATGCTGGTAGCGGTGCCCAAGGGATCCGGGCTCGGGACCTCAAGCATCCTGGCGGCAACGGTTTTGGGAAGTCTGTCCGACTTCTGCGGCCTGGGCTGGGACCGGTCGGAGGTGGGGCGCAGGACGCTTGCGCTGGAGCAGATGCTCACCACCGGCGGCGGATGGCAGGACCAGTACGGGGGGATATATCCGGGACTGAAGATACTGGAGACCGTTCCCGGGTTTAACCAGGCACCGGTAGTGCGCTGGTTGCCCAGTGATTATTTTACACAGTCCGATATGCGCAGCAGCCTGCTGCTCTATTATACAGGGATTACCCGGGTGGCTAAAAGCATCCTCGGGGAGATCGTGCGGGGCATGTTCCTGAATTCGAACCGGAGGCTGCAGCTGATCGAGGAGCTCGGACAGCACGCGGAGAACCTGATGGATAACCTCCTGAAGCAGGACTGGGCGGGGTTTGGTCCGCTGATCGACACCAGCTGGAAGCTGAACCAGGCGCTCGACAAGGGAACGAATCCGCCGGAGGTACAGGCGATCCTGGCGAAGATCTGCGGGCTCTATACCGGGCAGAAGCTGCTGGGTGCCGGGGGCGGGGGGTATATGTTTATCGTGGCGAAAGACCCTGGAGCCGCGTTAAAAATCAGAAAAAACCTGCAGGAAAATCCACCGAACGAACGCGCCAGATTCGTCGACTTTTCTTTAAGCAGCGAGGGGTTGGTGGTGACGAGAAGCTGAGTTAAGAATTATCCACAAATGGAATAAGAAATTTTCCACAAATGTTCACAAATTGCACACAAATATTCACAAATTAACTCTCAGAAAGACTTGCAAGTAGCTATAAATCTGATATTTGTATCGATAATTTGTGTTAATTTGTGTACAATTTGTGAACATTTGTGGAAAATAATTTTTAATCATTTGTGGATAAATTCTTAATCCATTTGTGGATTTGCATTTCAATAATCGTAATAGAAATTCCGCAGTGAGTTGCGCAGGCCGAAGGATACCCAGAGGCTGTGGTTGTCGTTCTGGTTGCGGTCGGTGAGGGTGACGAAGATGTTCATGAGTGAGGAGGGGTTGAGCAGGTAGGAGCAGGTGAAGGAGGTGTAGGTGAGGGTGGTGGGGAGTCCCTGACCGATGAAGTTTCCGAGCTCGTTCACGCGGTTTTCGAAGGAGATGAAGATATCCTGACCGTAGTTTAATCCGTTGTAGTTCGCTCCGAATTTCGCCAGGCTGTACCGGCCTTCCACCAAAAAGCGGTCCCAGTTCAGCCTCGCAAAGCTCACCCACTCATAGAAATTGGATCCCAGCGGATGCGCCAGCGGCTGTCCCACGTGACCGTAATTCTGTTTCGTGGTCCAGTGCGCATACGTGTACGGCCGCGCAATATTCAACTCTGTTTGCAGGAACAACCCTCTGGCTCTTTCAACCTCCTCAACCTGCTCAACCTTTTTTTCATCGTGACGCGTGAAGCGTGAAGCGTGAATCGTGGAGCGTGAACCGTTCAGCGGTACGTAGGCCTTGGCTCCGAGCTGGCCGGCCAGCTTGTTGCCCCAGTATCCGTCGCGGGCCTTGAGGTGGGAGATCGGGAAGTCATCGACCAGGAGCTGGCCGTACAGGTAGGTATCGTTAAACAGTTTATAGCTGATATTCAGTCCGATAAGGGCGTTATCGGGGGAGCCGAGGGTCCATTCGACGGGACGCAGGAAGATGATAGGGTTGAGGTAGTTGACCTCGAATCCGCGGCTATGGAGACTGTCGCGCCCCTGCCAGATAATGGCTTCAAGCATTGACAATTCCAGCCGTTTAGTCACAGAAAATGACACGTAATGAAAGGCTCCGTATTTTTTCTGATAGGATCCCAATGGCCCATCGTGAAAGTTATTGTCCTGAAATTCGGCCCAGAGGTTGGTGTTATGGATGCGCCAGAACCGGGTATCGATGCGGAAATAGGGATAGTTCCGCCCGTTGTCCGACAGCAGCATCGACCGGTATCCGTTGCCGAAAAAGTTCTTGCCGGTGCCGGCCTCGAAGGTGAAAAACTTCCTGGTGGTATATCGCACCCACGCAGTGGCGTAGCTATGATCCCATGTTCCGTTGGCCAACAGGATAAACCCCTGGCCGGGTATCCCTCCCGAAACGGATGCCAGCGAATCCACGTAGCGGGGGAAGCGGGCCTGGGATTCGTAGTAGGAGGAGTAGAACTCGAGACTAGGGCTTAAGGGCATAGGGGCATGGGGGCGAGAGGGTGTGGGTGTGGGTGTGAGTGTGGGTGTGGGGGTTTGGGTGGGGGTGTGGGTGGAGTCTGGCTCAACCTTCTCAACCTTCTCAACCTTCTCAACCTTTCCTCCCAGCTCCAGCTTCCCATACACCTGGAACCCCCTCGTGTTCACCCAGGTATTTGTGGGACGGGCAAACTCACGGCCGAGTTCGGTGTCGAACAGAGGATCGGCGGTAAGGTACACGCCGGGTTTGTTGATGATGACCAAATTTTCGGATAATAATTTTTTCGCAATAAACCCCGCCAACGGCTTCCGTGCCTGTACGGGCGACCTGCGGTCGCCCTTTGGCGGGACGGGCGTCCACCGGACGCCCCCACGGGGACGGAATGTATCAATGCCCAACGGCCGCACAAACGGATATAAATCCCTGATGGATGAATGGTTCAATGTATCGACCTTCTTCCATAAAAATTCATACTGCCTCAGCTCCTGCGCTTCCCCAAGCACAGCGGCCATCATCAGCATTATCAGTATCAACCCCTGTCTCATAGTCTTACAGTCTTACCGTCTTATAGTCTCCACAATGCGCAGCGATTCCCTCACATCCCCCACCCCAAACCCTCTCCCCGCCAGGATCTCCCGATAGCTCAGGGTGTGCAGTTCGGTGAAGCCCTCGGTGAATTCCACCGATTCGCCGTTGATCGTGATATTCCGGAACGCCCGGTGGCCGGCGGCTTTCACCTCTGCAGGCAGGTCGTTGCCGTCGATCGAGAGGAACCACTCCACGTCGGCGTTCTCGAGCGACAGGATTCCCCGTGCCTTATCGGGCTGAAAGGTAATCACTTTGGAGTCCTTCATCGGGCCAAATAAAAAGGTCATCAGGTCGAACAGGTGTATTCCGATATTCATGGCAATGCCGCCCGACAGCTCTTCGCGGCCTTTCCAGGAGTTACGGTACCAGTGGCCGCGAGCGGTGATGTATTCCAATTTGACAGACGACCGATGACGGACGACCGCCGTCCGTCGTCCGTCGTCGGTCATCCGTCGGATTTCTTCAACCACCGGGTGCAAGCGTAACTGCATGATCGTATTCACCTTCCGTCCGCTGGCGCGCTCGAGTTTTTCGATCTCATCCAGATGTTTGAGGTCGGTGACCAGCGGTTTCTCGCAGATCACATCGGCGCCGTGCTCCAGGGCCCAGCGGATATGCTTCTCGTGGAGGTAGTTAGGGGAGCAGATGGAAACATAGTCGACGGATGACGGATGACGGATGACGGATGACTGACGTCGGTCGTCGGTCGTCGGTCGTCCGTCAATCTCCCTATAGTATTCGGCGTCGGGAAAGTACTGATCGAGCACGCCGACGCTGTCGCTGGGATCCACCACGAAGAGGAGATCGTTTCCTGTGTCGCGGATGGCACGCAGGTGGCGGGGAGCGATGTATCCGGCGGCGCCGAAGAGTGCGAAGGTGGGCATGGTTGTTACTGGTTGCTGGTTGCTGGTTCGTACTGATGTTTCGGAGGAGCTTTATCAGTTGCCCCGGCATTTATGCCGGGGAGTGGGTGGCCCACAAATCTTTGTGCGAAAGGCCTTTAAAGGCCTTTCGCTTAGGAAAAAGGGGTTGCCAGCGATCCCCGCCTTGAAAGGCGGGGCAACTGATAGGGCACCGATGTTTCTATGTATATCAACTAAACTTAGATCTGTGATTTCGGAATTCGGAATTCTGCATTCGAATCTCTCAATTTCAACTTC
>CAYQFT010000096.1:0-8292 GCA_964416825.1 uncultured Porphyromonadaceae bacterium | reverse complement strand
GGGAGGACGCACGGGTCAGGGAGGACACATGGGTCCTCCCCTACGAGGGTAATGCCATATTCGTGCAATACGTCGTCCGCGTTTGCGTACGGGTCGGCCACCGTGACGCTCGCCTGATACGACTCCAGTTCCCGTACCATATCGGCGACGCGGGTGTTTCGGATATCGGAAATATTCTCTTTGAAGGTAAACCCGAGTACGAGTATTTTGGCCTGCCGGATGTCCATTCCTTTGGCGAGCAATCGCTTGACGGTCTGCTTGGCGACATAGAAACCCATGGAATCGTTGACGTACCGTCCGGCGAGGATCACGTGGGGATGGTAGCCGACCTTCTGGGCCTTGTAGGTGAGGTAGTAGGGATCGACCCCGATGCAGTGGCCGCCGACGAGCCCCGGCGAGAATTTCAGGAAATTCCACTTGGTTCCGGCGGCTTCGAGGGCTTCATACGTATTTATGTCCATTTTGTTGCAAATAATGGACAATTCGTTCATCAGGGCGATATTCAGGTCGCGCTGCGTGTTTTCGATGATCTTGGCGGTCTCGGCAACCTTGATGGAGGAGACCGGATAAACGCCGGCGGTAACGATCAGGCTGTACAGGTCGGCGATGGTTTTTGAGGATTTCTCGTCGCACCCGGCCGTAACCTTAACGGTATTTTCCAGCTGGTGCACCTGGTCGCCGGGGTTGATACGCTCCGGGCTGAATCCGGCCTTGAAATCGGTTTTAAATGTTAAGCCCGATATACGCTCCAGGATGGGTACGCACTCCTCTTCGGTGCATCCGGGGTAGACGGTGGACTCGTAGATGACCAGGTCGCCTTTTTAGCGCCTTGCCTACGGTTTCGGTGGCCGACCGGAGGGCATCCAGCTGTGGGACATTATGTTCGTCGACCGGCGTAGGCACGGCCACGATGAAAATCCGCGCGGATCTGAGGTCATCGGGCCGGGTGGTGAAGTGGGCGGTGATCCCGCGAAATTTATCGGGGCTGCTTTCACCGGTTGGGTCGGTTCCTTGCTGCAGGGCGGCCACCCGTGCAGCGTTCACATCGAATCCGGTGACCGGCATTTTTCTTCCGAAGGCCAGCACCAGCGGCAGTCCGACGTATCCCAGGCCGATGACGGCCAGAGAAGCATGCGGGTTGTATGGTTCGTCGATTACAGGATCGGGACTCATGTAAGTGTGTTTGACCGGTAAAGATAACGATCACATTTCCACATTCCACTTTTACAGTCGTAATTGTGATATTGTACCTTTGTTCAACCTTTTAATCATTCCAGATCATGAACAATTCCATCGTTGAGCAGGAGTACATCGCCCGCAGCGGGTACAGCGAGCAATCGGGCCGCATTCCGTACATCATCGTTGATAATTTTCCGGAGCTGGGCTTGCTGACGGCCAGGCGGTTCCTGGAGTGGGTGCGGGAGAACCCGGAGGGGGTGGTTTCGCTGCCGACGGGGAAGACGCCGGAGTATTTTATCAAATATACGCAGGAGCTTTTAGCCGGCCATGCTGTCATCCCGGCTGCTTCTGTCATCCCGGCGAAAGCCGGGATCCCAAGCCTTGAGGGAGGAGATCCCGGCTTTCGCCGGGATGACAGTGGCTTTCGCGGGGATGACAAGAGCTTGAGGGGGTTGCGGTTTGTGCAGATCGATGATTTTTACCCGATCAATCCCAGGCAGCACAACAGTTTTTACCATTATGTGAATGAGTACTATATCAAGGGGTTGGGGTTGGATCCGAAGCGGGCGCTGTTGATCAATTCCGATGAGATCCCGGTTTTGGGGCGGTATCAGGATGTGTTTCCCAACCTGACGATCGACCTTACTTTGCGGCACCGCGAGCCGGTGAGCCATCTGGAGGAGCTGCAGCAGAAATCGATTTTCAGGATCGATTCGTGGTGCATGGAGTATGAGCAGCGGATCCGGGAGATGGGCGGCATCGGCTTTTTCCTGGGCGGGATCGGTCCCGACGGTCATATTGCCTTTAATATTAAGGGAAGCGACCACCACTCCACCACCCGGCTATGCCCCACCAACTATGCCACACAGGCCGCAGCGGCGGGGGATCTCGGAGGTATCGAGGTATCCGGAAGCAGGCACGTGATCACCATCGGATTGGGGACCATCACGATGAATCCTGATGCGGTTGCGATCATCTTTGCTGCCGGTGAAGCCAAGGCAACCATCATAAAGGCGGCCATCGAAAATGAACCTGATGTGCAGGCGCCCGCCTCCGTCCTGCAGAAGCTACCCAATGCACGCTTTTATCTCACCCGGGGGGCGGCCAAGGAGCTGACGGATGTGCAGAACAGGTATTATACGACGGGTCCGTGGACGGTGGAGAAGAGTATCCGGAGCGTGCTGAGGTACTGTCAGGAACATAATGTCTTTGCGCATAAGATTGGGGAAGAGGGGCATAAGGGCATTGGGGCATTGGGGCATACGGAAGAAGGGCATGAGGGCATGGGGGCATGGGGGCATAAGGAAGAGGGGTTGGAAGATATCAGGAATAACTATTCACCAATCACTAATCACCAATCACTCTCTTCTCACATTCCCGGGGCACTTGCGGAAGTCAAGGCCCGCCTTTCCCGGGGGCTCGAACCTACGCAGAACAAGATCATCCTCCACACCGGTCCCCACCACGATGACATCATGCTGGGCCTGATGCCGCTGGTGAACCGGCAGCTGCGGGCGGGCAATAATCATGTGCATTTTGCGGTGGCGACATCGGGCTTCACGGCGTTGAGCAACCGGTATCTGATTGAAAGATTGGAACATACATTCCATCTTATTGACCATGGGGAGATCCAGATGCTGAGCTATCCCGATTTTTTCCGGTGCGGATACCTGTTTAAGTGGGACAAGGACGTGAACCATTATCTGAATAAAGTGGGATCGCGGGATGAGGAGGGAAAGTTCCGCGGGCTGAGTCACCGGATCGTCCGGTGCATGGTGAAGATCTGGCAGTTAACCAGCGCGGAACAGCTCCGGCGGACCATTATCGAGGTGATACGGCTGATGAACGGGAGCTATGATGGTGAGAAGAATCCGCCGGAGATCCAGCAGCTCAAGGGGATGATCCGCGAGTTTGAGGAGGAGCTGGTGTGGGCCCATTCCGGCATCCAGGTGAAGGATGTGCACCACCTCAGGCTTGGATTCTACAAGGGCGACATCTTTACCGAACAGCCAGAAGAAGAGCGCGATGTGAAGCCGATCCTGGATCTGCTGAACCAGCTCAA
The DNA here is from genome assembly GCA_964416825.1 of uncultured Porphyromonadaceae bacterium. Lineage (GTDB taxonomy): Bacteria > Bacteroidota > Bacteroidia > Bacteroidales > UBA12481 > UBA12481. The sequence goes on along the minus strand of CAYQFT010000096.1, from coordinate 5,051 downwards.
TCCCGATATTATCAGCGTAACGATGGACCCGGAGGGGAGCGGTCCGGATACGCACTTTAAGGTGCTGCAGGCTACTGCGAAAGCGCTCCGAAAATGGACGGACGACGGACGACGGACGACAGATGGAACAGCGACGGACGACGGACGACAGACGACGGACGGAACCCTTCTTTCGTCGGTCATCCGTCATCGGTCGTCGGTCAAAATTATTGCGTACCGCAACGTCTGGTACCGCTTCCATCCTGCGGAGGCGAACGTTTATGTGCCGGTGTCGCTGAATAGCCTGGCGGTGCTGCAGAATAGTTTCAGGCAGTGTTACCTGAGCCAGTTGGATGCATCGTTTCCGAGTCCGGAGCTGAAGGGCCCGTTCTGCGATCTGGCGCAAAAGGTGTGGACCGATCAGTTCAAGGAAATACAACTTTTACTCGGCAAGGAGTTTTTCTACCAGAACGAGCGGCCGTTGATCCGGGCAACGCATGGACTGGTTTTTTATCGGGAACTTAGCGTGGCTCAGTTCTTGGCAGAAGCTGAGGAGCTTGCGCGGAGGATGGTATAATTGGCTCGCTGACGCTCGCTAAATGACTCGCTGCGCTCGCTAATTGGTTCGCTGACGCTCGCTAATTGGTTCGCTGCGCTCACTAATTGGCTCGCTGACGCTCGCTAATTGGTTCGCTTCGCTCACTAAATGGAAAATGGGGGAAGCAAAATATCTGTAAAATCAGGCCGTTTACACAGTGAGGGCAACCAACTACACAGAATGGTTGTCTTAACGGAATCTTGACAGTAAATTCACAAAAAAATAAGCTAAACCTTTGATATTCTTCGCATAATTGTTTTGTAACTTAGTTGTCCCGATTAAAAAAACCCGATGCCCCTTTTGACTGTCGATTACCCTATGGTTTTTGCGCTGATCCTTGGCTTCTTTATAGCCCTGATCGCAATACCTCCTATAGTAAGGGTATCGCACGCAAAAAAGCTGGTTGCAGTGCCCAACGGACGAACGAGTCACAATGGCCATATTCCCGCTCTCGGAGGTGTGGCCATTTTTGCATCCGTGATTTTGGGCACCACCATTTTCATGGACACTGATGCGATGGGGGAATTCCGCTTTATTGTTGCCGCTTTGGTGATAGTGTTCTTCACCGGGCTTAAGGATGACATGGTGAACCTCAGCTGGCCGAAAAAGATGGCGGCCGAGGTCGTTGCGGCCTTGCTTGTGGTGATTCTGGCAGATGTGAGGATCCGCACGTTTCACGGAATGATCGGCATTGAAACCCTGCCGTACTGGTTCAGTGTCCTCTTTTCGGTTTTTGTTTTTATCGCGCTGATCAACTGCTTTAACCTGCTCGACGGTATCGACGGGCTGGCCAGCGGAATGGGAATATTCATCTCGATGGTTTTCGGCCTTTGGCTGAATCAACTGGGGTATGTCAATTACGCGGTGCTCGCATTTTCGCTCACCGGCGGCCTGATGTGCTTCTATATGTTTAATGTTTTCGGGACGAAGCATAAGCTCTTCATGGGGGACTCGGGGTCCTTGTTACTGGGATTTCTTTTCTCTGTGTTGTCGATAAAATTATTATGCTGTGAGATCGCCCCCTCGGATCCGCGGTTTATGATAGCTTTCCCTTCCGTTGTTATGGGAGTGATGATCCTTCCCATCATGGATACCCTGAGGGTCTTTACCCTGCGGATTTTGCAGGGCCGTTCACCTTTCTCTGCCGACCGGAACCATCTGCATCATATCATGCTGAAACTCGGATTCAACCATTTGCAGGCCTCTTTAAGTATTATTCTGGCGAATGCTCTTCTTTTCGGGGTAACAGTTCTGCTCAGGAACCAGAATGCGTTTCTGGTTGCGGTAATCCTTTTCTCCCTTGCCCTTGTAATCAGCCTTGTTCCGTGCTATTTTGCACGGTGCCTCAAGCGAGGTGAGAATGAGGATGAAAGTCACCAGGACCATCAGGACATCGAACGTAAGCTCAAACACACCTATCGCGCTTAACATAATCCACCTGGATTGCGAACCCGCTGAACCACCCGGCGGGTTTTTTGTTATATCACTACCTCACTTTTACTAACTTTGACTTGTTAAGCCATTTCCTATGTTTGACTTTTGGAGCCTGATACCTCATGCTACGTTGATTTCCAGTGTATTAGCATTAGCTTTATCGGCAGTTGTTTCTTTAATTGCCATTCCTGTAATCGTAAGGCTTGCACGAGCCAAGGGCCTTGTCGACAAGCCCAATCACCGCACCAGCCATGAAGGAGCCGTACCTTTGCTCGGCGGCGTGGCAGTTTTCGGGGGCATTGTTTTGGGTTCGTCCATGTTTATTCCGCCATCGGACCAAAATAATTTCCGATATATTCTTGCGGGTCTGGTCATTCTTTTCTTTGTGGGGCAGAAGGACGATATCATCGGAATATCGTGGCAAAAGAAGTTCATTGCCCAGATCATTGCAGCATTCATCGTGGTTTTCCTCGGGGATTTCCGGTTTGCCAACCTGCATGGCTTTGCCGGCATTCATGAGATACCGGAATGGATCAGCGCCGGCCTCTCTATTTTTCTCTATCTGATCATTATTAACGCTTTTAACCTGATCGACGGCATCGACGGACTGGCCTCAGGAATAGGGATATTGGTCTCGGGGCTGTTTGGAATCTGGCTGCACCTGATCGATCAGCCGGGACTGGCTGTTGTGGCCTGGTCGCTGACCGGAGGGTTGATACCATTCTTCTACTTTAATGTGTTTGGCACAAAAAACAAGCTCTTCATGGGCGATACAGGCTCCCTGATGATCGGGCTCCTGATGACCGTTTTTGCTGCCAGCGTTTGCCGGAATGAACTTCCGACCGAACATATCATGTACATGCGTGCCACTCCCGCAATGGCCATTGCGCTGCTGATTTATCCCCTGTATGACCTGATGCGGGTTGTCACCCTCAGGCTGATCCGCGGCAAGAGTCCGTTCAGCCCCGACCGCAACCACATCCATCACCTGTTCATTGACTCCGGTTTCTCCCACCGGCGAAGCACCTTTTACATTATCCTGATCAACATCGCCGCGATTATCTGGGCCTGGTTCCTGCGCAACCAGCCGATCCTGCTTGTCGGGATCACGCTGCTTGCCTGGAGCATTGCCATTACGATACTCGTGAAATGGAGGGGGAAGCACCGGGGCAACCCCTCGCGCTGAGGCCCTATCACTTTATCACATTCCACTTTCCACTGGCGAAAAGTGGAATGTGGAATGTGATAATGTGATAATCGTACATTTGCCAACATGTTTCGTAAAAGCAACATTACATTTCCTGATTTTTCGGTTATTGGGGTTGACGTGCATAGTCATCTTCTGCCGGGGCTGGACGATGGGGCGGCGACGCTGGAGGATTCGCTGGAGATGATAGGGATGATGCAGAAGATGGGCTACCGGAAGCTGATCACCACGCCGCATGTTGTGGCGGCCTGGTACCCGAATACGAGGGAGAGGATTGAGGGGCAGGGGTATGCGATGAGAGAAGAGGTTGAGAAGGTTGAGAAGGTTGAGGAGGTTGAGCGAGTAGGGGCGCCCGGTGGGCGCCCGCCTGATCCCCGTCAAAATATCGGAATTGAAATTGAAGTGAGCGGGGAGTATCATCTGGATGAGGGGTTTTTGGGGTTATTGGAGCGGGGGGAGGTGATACCGTTCGGTGCGGAAAGGTATATCCTGATAGAGTTTCCGTGGAGGGTGTATCCGGTGAGGCTCGGGGAAATTTTATCGGAGATTGACAAATCGGGCTTTACTCCGATATTGGCGCATCCGGAGCGGGTTCCCTATCTGGCTATGAAATTCAAATCCTATGAGGCACTGAAGGAGAAGGGGCTGCTGTTCCAGTTGAACCTGTGCAGCCTGACCGGCCTGTACGGCTGGCCGATCCGGATGGTGGCCGAAAAGCTGATCGGTGCCGGGATGGTTGAGGTGGTGGGGTCCGATGCCCATCATCAGGCACAGGTGCGTGAGCTGGCTAAGGTCACTCAAAACAAGCATTTCGACAAGCTGGTGCAAAGCGGCCGGCTGATCAATCATACTCTTTAACCTATTCCTCTTATCTTTGCGGAGATGGACTTCCAGAGAAGAGTTTCAAGAATCGTAAATATCGGCGGTGTACCGTTGGGTGGGCACCATCCTGTGCGCGTGCAGACCATGACCAACCTGCCCACCTCTGACATAGAGGGGCAGGTTGCGCAGATCCTGCGTGCTGCGGAGGCCGGGGCGGAGTATGTGCGCATCACGGTGCCCACACTGAAGGATGTCGAACATTTGGCCCGGATTAAAGAACGGCTGGAGGGCATGGGGGCACAAGGGCACGGGGGCACGGGGGCACAAGGGCACAGGGGCACAGGGGCACAAGGGCACAAGGGCACGGGGGCACTGGTCACTGGTCACCGGTCACTGGTCACTCCTCTGATCGCCGACGTACATTTCTCTCCAAAGATCGCCATTGCAGCAGCGAAAGTGGCTGCCAAAGTCCGCATCAACCCGGGCAATCTGGTCACTGGTCACTGGTCACTGGTCACTCCAGACCTCTACCTCGAACAACTGCACTCCGTCATTCGCCCGCTGCTGGATACGTGCCGGGAGTATGGCACTGTGCTGAGGATCGGGACGAACCACGGAAGTTTATCGGAACGGATACTGGATCAGTACGGGGATACGCCGGAGGGGATGGTACAGGCGACGCTGGAGGCGGTGCGGATTTGCCGGGCTGAGAATTTTCATGATATTGTGCTGTCGCTGAAGTCATCAAATGTTAAGGTGATGGTGGAAGCTACGAGACTGTTAGTGAGGCGGATGGATGAGGAGGGGATGGATTACCCGCTGCATCTCGGGGTCACCGAGGCGGGCGAGGGCGAAGATGGCCGGCTGAAGTCGGCGTTCGGCATCGGCAGTTTGCTGGTGGATGGCATCGGGGATACGATCAGGGTTTCTCTGACTGAGGATCCTGAGTTTGAGATCCCGGTGGCGTACGGCATCCTGCAGGCATCACGTGCACGCATCACGAGGACGGAA